>CAZMVS010000164.1:0-3337 GCA_964569525.1 uncultured Planctomycetales bacterium | reverse complement strand
AAACAGATTGATCTAGCAGAGGCCATAAAAACAGCCGAGGGTTACATGAAGGGTTGATCGACTCGTTTTGCCAGCGGTGTTGGGTTATAACCTTTTAATGGTGATGGGCATGTCGGCTGCGATGATGGGTGTCTTCTCTGCGAAAGCCCGCTTGCCCGTCCATAACAATACCGACTCGATTCCGATTAAGATAGGCCTGCCAGGCCTTCCCGATTGCGGGTTCCAGGTGGACCATCAAGTTGATATCGGGAAACTTTTCTTGCAATCGATCCTCGATACGGTGAGCAAGATTATGGGCATAATCCACAGAGGATTGTGCGGGGACCATTAAATGGATATCGACATAGCGATCGGTGCCGGCCCGGCGGGGACGGGCGGGCAGGGCCCCCCCCCAACCTTTCCCGAAATTCCTTCAGGCATTCGGTAATTTCACGAATTTCCTCCCTAGACAACGAAGCATCCATCAATTGCCAAAAAGCCGGTCGAATAACGCGGAAGGCCACGGTCAGCAAGTAGACTCCCAAGGCCATAGCCACCAGGGCATCGATGTTACCGGCATGTGCCCAGTCATAAGACAAGCCCAGCCGGGTCAACAGCAGTCCGAACACCAAACCGATGGTGATATAAATATGCGTGCGCAAGTGCATAGCCTCGGCATAGACGGCAGGTGAACGGGTTTTCCGGGCCAGTTTGAGTACGTAACTGGAAACGAACAGATAAAGCACGCTGGCGACGGCCATGGTGACAACGGCAGGTAGCTCGGGAAGGGGATGGGCTTCTTTTAATCCCATTAGTGCTTGTGATGCCTTGGTGATAGCCCATATGCCCGATGCTCCGACGAACATACCCTCCAAAATACCGGCCAGTGAATCGAATTTCCCGTGCCCGAAGGGATGTTCCTGGTCCGCCGGTCGAGCAGCTATCAGAACCAGGACCAAGGCCAGCATCGAGTCCACGAGGTCTGCAAAAGTATGGAGCCCTTCGGCGAATACGCTGATCAGATTGAATCGCCAGCCGATAAAGGTTTCGGTCGAAGCGACTACCAGCGTGATAGTAATACAAACAAGCACCGCTCGTTTTCGCAATCGGGCAGGATCAACGGCTTGATTAGTCACAGCCTATCGACTCCTGTTTTTGTTATCGGAAAAAGCCGCGTGTCGTTTCATCATGTAGAGAACGCGATCCGTATCCCGGATTTTTTCCGTTGTCCTGATCTCGTAATATCGGCTAAACACCTTTTCGAAATTTTCCTGTGAGTAATCTTCGAATACGTCTTCACGAGCTACCAGCAATCGTTGTAGTTGATTATCGCTTTTGGGAATGAATTCTATGATCAGGTGATCCCCCAAGCGAACGAAAAATTCTGCCAGTCGTTGAAAGGGGACGTTATTGGAAATGGCCAGGTGATGTACGAGGGCCAAGGCCATCACGGTATCAGCGTTTCCGCGCTCAGCCAACGATAGCCTTTCCCGGTGAGCCCAGCCGATATCCGGGCTGGGATTGGAAAGATCACACAACAGCGGCAGCAGATGGGTTTCGCCTTCCTGGACGCAAGTACGATAATTTTTCTCCACTGCAGCAGGGTCAGCGTCCAAAGCGACGGTCATTGCACCACGAATAGTTGCCAATCGGCTGTATGTTCCGACGTTGGCACCCATATCCCATACGCTTTCAGGTTGAATTTCCTCGAGAAATTCCTCGACCAGCTCACGTTTATGCGCCTCGCCGGCAGTGGTGTAGTTGGTTTCTTGGTAATAATCTGCCCAGGTGGTACCTGCCGGCTGCCAATCCAATTTTGCCACCGCTTTTTGCAGGCTCTCCATGAGGCCCATCATTGCCCCCCAACTCATCTTCCTGCTCTTATCAACCGTTTTGCCTGCATATTTTCGTTGGCTTCCGGCATGCACGTGGAGATGCATTAACAATCCCGGGCTGAGTTTCGTTTTCGAGGGAAGCAGCGAAGCGGCCAGGTCCAAAGGTATTCCACCAATATGCAGCCGCAGCAATTGGCCGAGTCGTATGTCCCGATGGGCCATCAAGGCCAACGGGGCCAGGAAATGTTCACAAAACTGCCGGTATGCGACCCAGGGTGCTCCCGGTGAATATTTCTCAAAAGACAAGGTATCTATAAAAACCGGCCGGCCGTCGAGGAACTGCACGTTAAAAGCGGAGGCGTCTTTCAAAACCATGCCCTGTTCAAGGGCCTTGCGCTGTATCTTCATGGTGACCAGGGCGGCGTCTTTCCATTGGCTGAAACACCACTCGTAGGGATAGGAAATAAAAGGTATTTCCTGCGGGCGGATAATCCGGTAGGCGTCCTTATGTTCGGGCAGGTCAAGGTCCACTTCTTCATGGGGAATGAGGTACCCCTTACCGGTCAAAATTTCGTATAAACCCGAGGACATTAACTGGTCATAATGCTCAGCATAGACAGGATTGATCCGGCGGTACAAGACACCCTGATGGTGAAACAAATACCCACTGGGATCACGAAAAGAGCCGCCAACACTTCTGTCGATATCGGTCATGTTACTACTCGCCTTTTCCCGGCCTGTATTATTCGGGCAGGGCTTGTCTCAATTGATTCAGCATTCCCTGGATGGATTCCTGGCCGGCCGTCCAGCTACCCATGAAAAAACATCCCTTGGGCTCGAACGGTATGGTCTCTCGATCCAACGGGAGGGGATTCATCTCCATGGCCTCCCGGTATCGTTGATAAGCCTGCCGAGCCTTTCGGGGTGTCGGATATCGAACCAGGAAGATAACATTCGCGTTCTCATTTTCCGGCACTTCCAAGGCTGCCACCGTGGCCAACGCCTGGTCGTTCAAATGTAAACGTTCATCCAATTGTGCCGGCTCGAATTCTGATAGCGGTTTTATGCCTGCCAATGATAACGTATTTAAATTTCGAACCACCCAAATCCGCGCTTGGGATAATTTCTCACGGGGAAGAATCCTGACGAGGATCGGGGCGTCGGCACCGGGCTCGAAAAACAAAAGATGGTCCAGCAACCGCTCCGTCGATCCATCCTCTTTTTTGCTTAAGGGGCCACTGACGTGGACACGCGCAAAGCATCGGCCCTGCCAGCCGTAGAGCGTGCTTTCATGGTTTTCGACTTTTTCGGCCCGGATACTCCAATCAGAGGCAAATTTCCACTGTTGGGGAGCCAACAGACTGAACAGGCCGAAAGCGTCCTCGGGATGCTGTGCCTCCACGAAAAGCACCCTTGCCCGCCCTTCGACGTGTTGATACACGCAGGTAGCCAGTTTTTGAATATGAAACGACTGGAGAATGCGAACCGTGTCCGGCTCGTCGATCAGTTTGTCGGCCTTGCCA
>CAZMVS010000163.1:0-6887 GCA_964569525.1 uncultured Planctomycetales bacterium | reverse complement strand
CGGGAAAAATGCGGGGTCAGCTTCGTAACCAGCCGCATCATTGTCGCCACCCAGTCCGAGGGTGTAGGCGATTGAACTTTGGGCAAATACCGGGCCGGTTACGGCCAGGCTCAGTATTGCCAACAATACGGTTAACTTTTTCATCCCGATCCTCCTTTTATTAAACAAGACGCTTCGGCCCCCATGAACATGCAGCAAACACCTTTTCCCGCGTTTGCACGGTTAGGCGGGAAGGGTATTTTTCTAGCGGTGCACGGTACCACTTGCTGCTGGAGACCACATTTCGAAATTTCCAAGACTGTGACAGAAATTCCCTTTGTATTCGATACGCTTTTTTTGAACTGTCTTGCGCGAAACCAGAGATGCTTTTAGTGCTCTACTACTATTATGCTAGCGAAAGCTACTAAACAGAGGATATCTTTTATCCCTTTTCGCACCTCCGCACTCGCGACCCATTTACCATTCTAACCGTACGCCGCAAAACTGCAAGAAAAATATTGCCCCACCAAGGTGATAATTCCGTTAACTTTCCATGGGGGCGAAATTAACGTCTATTCCCCAGTTTAACACTTGAACCTCATAATTCACGCCGCCACCGCCACTTAGGCGATCTTGTTCGGTAAATTTTCGTGCTTCGATTTCCCCTGACAGGCTTGTAGATGCGATTCCCCGTTGCGTCTGACAAATATTAGGCAGACTGTTCGGGCTTCTCTACCAGGGAAAGGTAAATTTGCCTCAAAAAAGGGACACAAGCGGGGGTCATCGTTCCTTCCGCCGATAATGGCCAGGTACGCATCTGAAAAAAGCACATTCAGACTATTTCCGGGGAAATCGCAATGACAAGAAAATTTTTGGATTTGCGGATTTAATTCCGATAAGTGTTTTATGGCCAACAAGTTAGGAAATTAACGCAATTCTTGTACATTCCAAAATCCTCTAGAAAACAGGTGGAAGAGAAGAATTTGGAATGAAATCGCTTTCTTAATTCTGCGTAACGAGAAAGGTCATCCCATGTATATGACGCGGCCGAGCACGGCAGGGTGACGGGCACCGGTGGCCTCAGGGAGGTTGGCAGGTATCCTGTCCAGGCAGGCGGCTGCCAGAAGGGCAAAACTGAGCGCCTCTTTGGCCTGGGCGGGGATGCCGAGTTCGTCGATGGGTCGAATTCGGACTTTCGAAAGTTCGTCGGCGAGCATGGCCAATAATGTGGGATTTTGCGTTCCGCCGCCACAGAGGATGATTTCTGCATTGGGAGGTGGGTTTTGCTTGTTAAAGTCTGGCAAGAATCGCTTATAAGCCTCCGCGATGGATCGGGCGGTAAAGGCGGTGGCGGTAGCGATCCAGTCATCGGTTGAGTGGGTACTTTCTCGCAAGTGATCCATTTGCTCCTGGACGAATTTCCGGCCGAAAGTTTCCCGTCCCGTGGTCTTTGGGGGTTTTTGGCGGAGGAAGGGGTGGGAGAGCCACCTGTCCAATATTTCAGGTAGTATTCGGCCGCGGGCGGCCCGGTGACCGTTGCGATCCATGCGTTGTCGGCCACTGGTGGCGAGGGAGACCAACTCGTCGATCACCATGTTGCCCGGTCCGGTATCGAAGGCCAACACCTGTTTTGCAGTTGCACCTGCCGGCAGCCAGGTTGCATTTCCGATGCCGCCGATGTTCTGCACAACACGGTTGGTGGAGGGATGGGTCAGTAAAATCCAATCAGTCCAGGGAACGAGGGGCGCTCCTTGGCCGCCTGCAGCGACGTCCGATTGACGAAAATCGGATACGGTGGTCAGGCCAATTCGCTCCGCGACTCGGGAGGCGTCGGCCAGCTGCAAAGTTACTGTGCGGCCCTGTGAACCGGGGAGATGGCAAACGGTTTGGCCCGCCAAGCCAACCAAGGAAGGGAATCCCGCTTGGCCATAAAGACGTATCCCTGTTTCGGCTGCTTCGGCAAAGGCGTCTCCGAGGTCGGCATGGAGGCGGGTTATTTCCTGGGTGGTGGTTTCGGCTGGAGCCATAGCATTCATGAGGCGTTGACGTAAACCGCGTGGAAAAGGGTGATGGTGATGCCAGAGAAAACGAGTTTTCATGGATAAGCCGATGCCTTTGATTTCCACGCAGGCGGCATCCACACCGTCGCCACTGGTCCCTGCCATTAAGCCTAATCCCAAGCGTGTTCTATTTTGTCCTGTTGGTGGCCGTTTCATATCGATTTAATTGGTATCCAAAAAATGAACCAGATCCGAGGTTGATAATCTTTGCCGTTCATAAATGGTGAAACTTTGATGATATCCCGGTGCAGCGGCGTGTACCAGTATATGGGGACGTATTGATTGACGGTCAATGAGGGATGGATAACAAAAAGCCCCCCGGTTTTTAGGCCGAGGGGCTGGGGGATTCCAAAGGATGTTTGTTTTTTCACTGTTCAGCGGTGAAAGCGAACGGCCTTATTCCGGTTTACCCTCTTGGTCGAGGTCTTGATCGTCCTGGTCGTCGTGATCAAGTTGTTGTTGCTCTTCGGGCAGGGAACGGGCACCTTCGGAGGCAATCACTTCGGCCGGCTGGTAATCATAATAACTGCGCATCTGCTCGCGGAAGTATCCGCCCCTGCTGATCTGGGTGGCATTGAGTACGGCACCGAGGACGCGGCCATTAACTCGTTCCAGTTGATCACGGGCCCGTTGTACGACACCACGCAGGCTCGCCTTGGCCCGGCAGACCAGGACAACGCCATTGACCATGCTGGTCATCACCAGTGCGTCACTCAGTAGCAAGACCGGTGGGCCGTCAATAATGACCTGGTCGTACCGTTCACCGGCCTTTTGCAGAAATTCTTCCATGTAGGAGCCGGCCAACAATTCCGCAGGATTCGGCGGGATAGGGCCACTATGAAGGATGTCCAGATTAGGCAGACTTGTTGAGGCAATTAATTGATCGTCGTCGAGGGATCGCTGGCCAATAAGGACATTACTCAATCCCTCCGCATGCTCGTTGGGGAACAATTCTTTCAAGCGGGGGCGATGGAAATTGGCGTCCACCAGCAGGACCCGTCGTCCGCTTTGGCCGATAGAGATGGCCAGATTGAGAGCCACCGTGGTCTTGCCGTCTTCCGGTTTGGCACTGGTGACCAGCAGGGACCGCTGTTGCTCGACGGGAGCACTGAGAAGCAAGTTGGTACGGAAGGTACGGAAGGCTTCGGCAACCATGGAGCGTGGCGCCGAATGGGTAGCTGTTTCAATTTGCTCGATATCGACTTCTTCGTCATCGAGGTCAGGCACCGTTCCCAGTATCGGCAGGTGGATGTATCGGGCGATATCGCGTGTGGTCTTCACCGAGGTATCGATAAACTCGAGCAGTACGGCCAGGCCGATACCCAGTAGCAATCCTAAGAGACTACCAGCGGGTATAGTAATTTTCGGATTGGGAAAAGAAGGTCTGTGGGGGACGAAGGCCTTGCTTGCATCGCGGACGCGTACGCCACCTTGTTCATTAATAACCATCTGCAGCGTGTTTTTGAAATATCGGAGTTGGCGAAGCTGCTCCATGATTTCCTGCTGCTGTAACTCAAGGCTCTGATATTCGGCCAAGTTACGCTCGAAGTCCTCTTGTTTACTTTCCGCTTCAGCCAGTCGTTCACGTAATTGCAATTCCGCTTGAGCGGCATTGAGGAACATGGAGTAGGCGGAATCAACTTCGTTTTCCCGAATCTCCATTTCCAACTTTCCCTGGACATCGTTCAATTTACTCTGAACGGCTGTTTGACGGGCGTCGATAGCAAGGACGGCCCGGTTTTTTCCACCGAGGCCCTGTTCGATTAGCGCCTGCCGCTCCTGGTCAAGGGAGAGCAGTTGATTCTGCAGGGCAACTACCTGGGGATCCTGATTGATAGACTGCATCAGCTTCGGGCTGATCGCAATTTCGGAAGGATTTACAGAGCTTAGATTTTCATAGGCGGTCTTGTATTGCAATTTCTCCGATTCCAGGCGGGTTACTTCCTGGGCCAGTGTACTCCAAGTCTCACCCACGACATTAATCCCGGAAGCGATGCCGGTGGTTCCCATGCGAGCTTGGATGAAATTCTGCTTTTCCAAACGAATGGTTTTCAGTTTTTCTTTAAAATCATCCTCTTGCTTTCCGAGGCTACTCAGTTCCTGTTTCAACTCCGAACTGGAGCTTTCCTGGATCCGATTCATATATTTTGTTTTGACTGTATTGACAATAACCGGAGCATCCTCCGGTTTCCTGGACTGGAATGAGATCACCACAAAAGAGGAGTTTCGTGACTGAAAAACACTGAGTTTGCTGCCCAATTGGTCCAGCGCCTCTTGAGAGTCACCGATTGATTTGTACCAATGGGTGGCGGTAACTGCGGCATCCTGCAGAGTATCCCGAAGTGTCTGTTCGTCCTTCAACAGAGTGATCTGGTCGTTGATAAAGCGTTCAAAGGCATCCCGCTGGGCAGGCCTTTCCGCCAATTCCATGGGATTCTTCATGGAAGGAGATTCCACCCGGATCATGGCTTGGGCCTGATACAACGGGTGATTTCGAAGTAAATAAAAGGTTCCCCCCACGGCCATGCCGGAGATAACCAACCAAATAAACAGGATCATAAACATGCGCTGTTTTAGAATGCGGATGATATCGCCGACATTCAGGCCTCCCTCGCCGCCTGCCGGCTGGCCCGTGACGTGGGCGGGCATGGGGATTCGTTCATGGACTGTCATGGGTACCGTGCTCATCCTCTCATGCTCCCTTGCTCATGTACTACAGTTGCCTCAGTCTGGTCTTCGACGAAGAGGTGGCGTAAGACGTAAGAAATCGCCCCGAACAATCCGAAAGCGATCAAGAGCATGCCCAACCCGAGCATGGTGTGGGGAGTTCCCTGGGCCAGTTCATGCTGTCCGAAAACCACCAGGAAGCCTGTCGTGGTCACCCGGATAATATTGCAGAAGATGGCGATGGGGACGCAGGCCATTATCATCAAGAGGCGTTGCCAGATTGGTCTTTCGTGAATAAAGGCCATGGCCACTCCCAAAGCCATCATTGTCATCAATAAGCGCATACCGCTGCAGGCCCGTTCGATATCGAGCGTATCGGCCCTGCCCTGATAGAAGTATTCCACGAGGGCTCCTTGGGCTTCGGCTTGCATGTCCGGTACCAAGGAGAGCACAAAAGCGGACACATTGGCAGCCACGTTTCGCAGAGGTATAGTCAGTTCCCGGTACACTCGATCGGGTAAAGGCAGGGCGAAGAGCAAAAAGCCCACCGCGAACCAACTCCAGCGGGCTACCGGCCAGCCCCAGACAACCATAACCGAACCCATAATGGCCATAACCAGAGATATCCGTCTGGGGTACTCCATTTTCAGAAAGAAAGTACTGGCCAAATAAATTCCAAAAGCCAAGGCCATCAAGCCCAGCCCGAGTATTCGGGGCAAAGCATCTCGAGTGTGTAAATCGCGAGGGAAGCGGTGTCGCTGTGTATATAAAAAGTAGATGCTGAACAAGGGAATAATAAAACCGTGAGACCAATCACTTTTATTGTACCAGGCGGACATCATACTCATTATGACATACCGATAATGATAGCCGAGCAGAGCGATCAAGATCGCTGCTTGAGCCATCAACGCCGGGCTTAGCCAACTCTTTCGTGCGCTGGTTTGCAAGTCCGTATCCAAATCAAACCTCGTTCATTCTCAGAACAATCCCGGGAAAAGCTGCTGCATTCGAGACTGTCGCCGTGTATTAGGATTGATCTGCCCACCAAAGGAATCGATGTCCGCAAAATTCCGATCGTAGCTGAAACTAAATCCATAATTCAGCCGGAAACCGTTTCGTATATCGAAAAGCAATCTGGCAATCGCATGCGTTCCAACATTGACTACGTCCCCCGGCTTGAGATAGACGTCCGGATCCCGGCCATCCATAATGCGAGCCAAATTCCACTGAGTTGTTTCTTCCCGGTCGCCTTCCAGGCGCCTTACAATTTCACATCGTGTCGGCCAAGCCAACTCACCCAATCCACCGACGGAAGCAACTGCCTGACGGAGTGTTACTTCTTCACCGGAGAAATCATAACGCTGGATACGACTGTATCCCGGGACACGCACCTCTCCCATCATGTAATAGTTACCAGTCGGTCCCATCTCCAGGCGGATCCAATCCCCCGGTTGCACTACGATATTGTAGTCACTATCCCCTTTCCGCAGGTTCTCCGCCGGTATCTTGATCACACGTTTTTGTGTATCCGAGACCAATTCCTCCCAGTCAACCTCTTTGTCTTCTTGCAATTCTTCGACGGGAGGTATTTCTTGCACCGGTTTAGTGGTCACTTCCTGTTCTGTTTCGAGCTGCTCCGCCTCCTGCGTAGTGGGGGACTCCATAAAGCGGTCATTGACAAAAATAAAAGGCGGCTTGGAAGGAGCGATTTCCTGCGCAGGAGCTGTTTTTTGCGGCTGAGTATCAGTTACTTTTTCTTTTTGCGGCAGCTCTATTGCACTGGAAGGAGTTACGGCTTCAATTAATTCCTTCTCTGCCGCCTCCTGCTTCCTGGCAGGCCCGCTCCCTTGGGAAATATCAGAAAGAGCCATAGGTGTAACAGGCGGGGTAGGCGCTTTTGGTTCAAGGCCGCCAAATTCCGTATCTTCAGTCTTCTCCGTTATGCCTCTTTTTCGACGCTTGGGACGAGACTCATTACGAAATACGTATATCGTCTTGACAAGTTCATCCAAGCCTCCACCCATGTTGATAGCTTCCCGCAAACGAAAGTCCGGTTTAGGCATAGGGTAGGCGCCGGAATCTCTAATCGCTCCGGAAAGCGTGAACAGGCGCTGTCGCTGCTGCAAAGTGTTGACAATGATAGTCGGCTCAGTAGGCGCCGTGAAAATTTTCTCGCGAATG
>CAZMVS010000162.1:0-5035 GCA_964569525.1 uncultured Planctomycetales bacterium | reverse complement strand
ATTGCCTCGGCAGCACCGGTGATTCGGCACCGGGTGGTGCTCAGTTTCGAAGGTGAAGCGGAGGGTGTTTCCGTGGACCAATTGATTGAGAAAATTGTGCAATCCTTGGGGTAGATCACAACCATTTGTGAGTATTTCATGTTATTGACCGATCCTGCATTTATCCGCCGGCTTGAATCACTCTATCTGCTTGCACGTAAGGTTTTGAGCGGATCGTTGCAGGCGGATCGCCGCACCACGCAGAAGGGCGGGGGCGTCGCCTTTGCCGATTACGCGGAGTACACGCTGGGCGATGATCATCGCAGTATCGACTGGCGGGTTTATGCGCGTCTGGAACAGATGAAGATCAAGTTGTTCGAGCTGGAAGAGGCGATGACGCTTTTTGTGCTGGTGGATTGCAGCCCGTCGATGCGGTCGAAGTTTTATTATGCGCAGCAACTGGCGGCGGCGATTACGTATATCGCTTTGAGCAGTATGGACCGGGTGGCGATTTACGGATTTTCGAATGAGCTTCGTTTGATTGCCGAGCCGGGGCAGGGGCGCGATCAGGTATTCAGGTTTCTGAAGAAGCTGCAGGACGCGGAGCCGTACGGAACGGACAGTCGCTTGAATGATTGTGTGCGGACCTTTCGGGCTCGGCATCGCACAAAGGGGATGGTGGTAGTCATTTCCGATTTTCTGTTTCCGCAGGGTATTGAGGAGGGGCTACGCTTTCTGCTTTATCACAAGCATGACGTTTTCTGTATGCAGGTTCAGGACGAGCAAGATCAAAGGTGCCAATTGAAAGGTGACGTGGACCTGGAATGTGTGGAGACCGGGGCGCGGCAGCGGGTGACCATTACTTCCAGCGAGGCGGCGGCCTATGAGCGGGCGGTGCAGGAATGGAATGAGAATCTGCGCAGTACGTGTGCGCGATGCGGGGTGGGGCAGACTTCGACGCTGACGGATGTTCCCTTTGATGACGTGATTCAATACATTCTGCGCAGAGGGGGGCTGGTCGCGTGACATTCGGCTTGCCTGTTTATTTGTGGGGCCTGGCGGCGCTGCTTCCATTGGCGGCCATTTATTTGCTCAAGGTGCGGCCAAGGCGCAAACCGGTTACCGCCTTGTTCTTGTATCAGCGGATATTTACCCAGAAACGGGCGTCGAGTTTATTTCATCGGTTGCGCGACGCCTTGAGTTTGTTGCTGATGATTCTAGCGGTCAGCGCTATCGTGTTGGGGCTTGCCCAGCCGGGCTGTTCGAGTAATCAGCGGTCGGATTTGCTGATTTTGATTGATCATAGTGCCAGCATGGCGGCGGTTGAGGACGGCCGATCGCGCCTGGAGGATGCCAAAGAACAGGCCCGTGATATTGTGCGTGCACTCGACGGCAAACAGCGTTGTGTGTTGGCTTCGATCGCGGATACGGCCCGGATCCGCGTTCATCTCAGTAATAATCCGCGTGAGCTGATTGAAGCGATTGACGGTATTGCGCAAAGTGATCTTCCATTACGCATGGAGGCGGTCGGAAACCTCGAAGCGGAGTTGGGCAGTAGTGATCATCGGCGGGTGCTTTTGTTGAGTGACGGTTGCGCCCGTGATTTTTCACTGCCTGAAAATGTCGAATTTATCAAGGTTGGTCAAAAAGTATCGAACATCGGCATTGTTGCCGCCGACCTGCGGCGCAGCGGGCCGGACGAGCTTCAACTCTTCGCCCAACTCTTTTCTGGTTACGAAGAAGCCAGGGAAATCGAACTCGTATTGAAGCATGAGAATCAGGTGGTGCAGTTTATTCCGGTGACGATAGAACCGGGTATGAATTCACCGTTGTTGCAGACAGTGGCCGGACAGGCCGGTCGATGGCGGCTTGAAATTACGGAACCGGACGCGCTGAGTATTGATAATACCGCCTATTTTGTTGTTCATCCTCCCCGGCCGATTCGCGTCCGCGTCGAGGCCGATCGGCGTTATTTTTTTGAACACAGTATTCTCGCCTTCGAGGAGGCAACGGGGTTATTGAAGTTGGTAAGGGGTGGCGAGGCGGACGTAGTCGTTGCTGAAAAACAGGCTCCTGAAGCATCTTCCATGGCTGTCGTTTTTCAGCCGATGGGTGATTCGCAGTGGTGGAGCGTGCCTGGCGAGCCTGTTACAGCGGCGGCGCCGCGATCACCGGTTCCGGATCATCCGGCCCTGCGGCACCTCGAGGTAGCCTCCATGACGTTCGACGGGGCGCGGCGAATGCAAGCGCCCAAGGATGCGCTGGTTCTCGTGGAAAGTGAACATGGTATCCCCTTGTTATGGCAGGTTACGGGCGACGGGCACACGGTGTTGGTTGTCAACATGGATCCGTCGCTTTCGGATTTCTTTTTGAACGTTCAGTTTCCGGTGTTGGTGCAGAGTATGGTCCGGCATCTGAGCGGGCGAAGCGATGAGCTTGTCGCGCACTATCCGACGGGGGACGCCGCCCCGCTTCCCGGCGTGCAGGCTGACGGGACAACTTCGGTGAAAATTCCGGGTGAGGAGACCGCCCTTGCCGTTCATTCCTCGCGCCTAAGGTTGGAGCGAGTCGGCTTTTACAACGTCGAGAACGACAGCGGCACATGGACGTTGGCGGCCAACCTGGTGACCGCTGAAGAAACAAGCTTGAACAATGAGGGACTAAAGTCATCGGCCGAACCGGTCGCCCGCGGTCGCCCACCGGCATATTGGCTGATGACGCTGGCCTTGGTAATCGTTTTGTTGGAAGGCATTATGTATTATCGCAGGAAGGTAGGCTGACTTGTGGAACTCATCCACTATGGGCCATTGTGGTGGATGCTCGGCGTGTTTGTGTTGGTCGCAGCCTTGCGATACACGCTGGTTGATCGTCCGCGCCTGATGCTGTTGAGCTCGGTAGCTTGTCGGGCATTGGCGGTTATTCTTCTGGCGGTGGTTCTGGCACGTCCTTTTATGCTTCGCTCTTCCCAGCGTTTGCACGTGGTATTCCTTGTAGATGTTTCTCAATCCGTGAATCTTGATGACGCAGGAAAAGCGTTGGAAAAAATCGACCAAGCGATCGAGGAGCTCGATAGGCGGGATACTTGGTCGCTGTTTGCCCTGGCTGACGGTCTTCGGTCGGTTGAATCCACGGAAGCGTTCCGAAAGATGTTAACAGAATGGCAGGAAGGGTTGGCGGATGAAAAGTTTCGAAGCGCCACCCGCCTGGCCGACGGTTTGCGAACAGCACGACTTTCGTTTCCTTCCGATGCCGCTCGGCGGATCGTTGTTTTCAGTGACGGGCGTCCCACGGGTGGCGATTTGTCAGAGACGTTCGAGGTGCTGGCCGACGAGAAAACCGACCTTCGCTTTGCCTCGATTGAAGGTATTACCGATCCCGAGGCGGCGGTGCTTTCATTGTCCGCTTCCAAGTCGAACGCGTATGAAGATGAGGTCATTCGCTTTGGGGCGGGACTCGCCTCCAACGTGAAAACTTCCGCCAGTCTGCGTCTTATCCAGCGTGGAGTTGTTGTTGCCAAACAAGACGTTCGGCTTCAACCGGAACAGACCTCGCGGGCCGTTTTTGACGTGCCGATGAAGGTGAGCGGCCATTCGGTTTGGACGGCGGAACTGGTCCCGCGGGAAGATTCCTTCGCCATTAACAATGCCGCTGGCTGTACGGTTAACGTGCAGGGGCGCCCGCGCGTGCTCGTGTTGCATCAAAAGCATCGGCGGATGCGCAACTTTGTCCGGGCTATGGAAAAACAGGGTTTCATGATCGATTTGCGGTCGCCAAAGGGCTTGCCGCGGGAACTTGACGAACTGCTTGCTTTCGATGCCGTGATGTTGGCGGACATGCCGGCCACGGAGATGTCCACGCGACAGATGCTCATGTTGCGGCGGTACGTGGCGGACTTCGGCGGCGGCCTGATGATGCTTGGGTCGGAGAACAGTTTCGGTTTGGGCGGTTATTACAAGACGCCGGTGGAGCAGGTTCTGCCTTTGGTTTCGCGATTCGAGAAGGAGAAGGAAAAGCCTTCCATGGCGATGGTACTGGTGATTGACAAGTCCGGCAGCATGGACGGGATGCCCATCGCTTTGGCTCGGCAGGCGGCGAAAGCCTCGGTGGAATTGTTGAGCGGGCAGGATCAGGCCGGCGTGGTGGCGTTTGATTCTAAGCCTTACGTTGTTTGCGAAGTTCGCTCCGCAAGAGATACGGCCGGTATCGCCGCTTCCATTGATCGTGTAGGTGCAGGTGGCGGGACGTTCATGTACTCGGGTATGGCGGCGGCAAGGGACATGCTTCGTGACGCGTCCGCCAAGATCAAGCACATGATCGTGCTCGGTGACGGGCAAACCCAGCCCGCTGATCATGACGGGTTGGTCGCCGAACTGGTGGACATGGGGGTGACGGTTTCGACGGTCGCTCTTGGCCCGAATGCGGATCAGAACCTGATGGCCCACATAGCGTCTTCGGGTAACGGTCGTTATTACGTGACCATGGATCCTTCCACCGTGCCGCAGATTTTCACCCGGGAAACGATGCAGGCGACCCGTTCGGCTATCAAAGAGGATCTTTATTCCTGCGTACAGGTGGGTGATCATCCCTTGTTGGAGGGCTATGAGAATACCGAACTGCCTTATATCTTCGGCTACGTTATGACCCAGCCGAAGCCGACCAGCGAGGTGGTGCTGGCCACGGCATCGGGTGATCCTCTGTTGGCCTCTTCGCGTTATGGATTGGGTATGGGCATGGCTTACACGAGCGATTTGACCGAGCGTTGGGGCGGCGAATGGTTGAGCTGGGAGGATTGCGGTTCGTTTTGGGCACAGGTGTTGCGAAGTCTGGCCAGGGATGAGTGCACGCCCGGTTTCGACGTGCAGTCCACGGTAGATAACGGCACTTGGTCAATCAGAATTGAACGGTACGACCAGGCTGACCGCCCGCTGACCGATTCGAGCTGGAACGCCTGGGTGATTGACGCGCGGGATCGAGCCATGCCGGTGGAGGTGCGAGCGGTTGGGCTTGGCAGGTATGCACTGGATATACCTTTGGATCAGGGTGAGCAACTTACTCT
>CAZMVS010000161.1:0-4079 GCA_964569525.1 uncultured Planctomycetales bacterium | reverse complement strand
GCCCCGGTCGTTGCGCTCGCTTTCAAGCCGGAATTGCATCTCCCTTCGCAAGTGCCCGTGGAAGTGTTCAGCTAAAATCAGGAGACGAAATCGAACCGTCCGAAAAACACAACAACAAAAGAAGTCAGGCCAATTTGCCAGTACGGACGGTCATTCCTGGCCGGCCCTTGATCAGTTCACACCGGGCGACAACCTCCAGGAAGTGTGCCTGATGGCGCGCCGGGCAGGACTCCCCGGCGGTACTCTCGGGGCTGGTTCCACACCTGAGTGGTTATTGAGAAAAAAATGAATAAATGCACCGACAGGTGTTCATGATCATACGGTTAGCCTTATGCGTGTCTCCCGAATCCAACAAGGGTAAAACTGTCAAAGCATCGGCGTCAGGATTCTCCTTCTGACCCGCTATTTGTTTATTCAGGACGGCCATCCATCATCTCAGATCCTAACGCCAGAGCGTATAGAAATAATTCCACAGGGTGTGCTCACGATACACAGTATTATGCACGGAAATTGATAGGTAGTCAATCATTAAGGGCAGAACAAATTGAAACCTAAGCGCAAAATATTTTTACATATGCTATCCGCGCTGTTATTGGCTTTTCTGCCAGGTTGCGGAAAGAAAAGCAGCAGCTCGCCTGACCTTCAGACTGTAAAAGTTATGAGACGGGCATATGATCCGCAGCGCCGTCAGCCCAAAACCATCCGCGAATACGTGAAGGCGCATCCCGAATACGCAGTGGAAACCTGGTCGGGGATACAGATCCAAGGGGCTGGAAGTACCGCCAGTCTTGCCATGGGCATGGCCGCCAATAATGGCCCGGATCTATTCTCCGCGGAAGTACGACATGCCGTCTCGCAAGGCCTGGCTTATCCGCTGACGGAGTGGATTGGGCAGGATGGTTATCTGGCGAATGGCGAACCCAAACTGCTACCGGACGGCAAACCCGACCTGAACGGTAAAATTGATGCGGATGAGGCGAAATGGTCGGGCTGGATGGAGCTTCCCGCTCAGTTTCGGCAGACTGTGACTATCGACGGCAAACCCTGGGCTCTGCCGAGGGGCGAAGGCACCTATGTCGGGATTCTGTTCAGCCCTTCCCGGCTGGAACGTGCCGGGCTTGATCCGATGCATCCACCTCAAAGCTGGGACGAATTTGTTCGCTGGTGCCGGTTGTTGTACAATCATGACCGTGGCACCCCGGCGGTGGCGCTGCCGACGGCCTCCTGGGTGGCGGCCCCGTTTCTGGCGACTACCGGAGATAGTGTCATTGTTCAGGATCGCGTCAGCCCCGAAACCGGAAAGGTCTACACTTTCACTGAACAGGAACTTGACCTGACCGCCCCGGACACGGGCGAGGACCTGAGCACAGCTCCGGTGACCTGGCGCTGCAATGTGGCCAGTCCGGGAGGAATCGCACTGGCGGAGCTTTACCACCGGCTGCGGTGGGAGCCCTGGATCGTCGATCCCAATACCGGGGAACCGGTCGGGCTGACACCCGAGCAAGCGACGACCGGACAGGTGAAAGTGGATGGGGAAACAATTGAATTTAAGCCGGAAGACGTGATCACCGGCTGCGTTATTCCACCGATGGAAGGTTTTGTGATCAACCGATTGGGCCGGGATGTGGCGATGTACCCGCTGTATGGCAGCGACCTGTCGGAGTGGGGAGAAGTGATCAATCCTAAGGATCTGGGAATGATGCCGTTCCCGCCAATGACACCGGAATTCAAACCGGCTCTGCAACTGTCCATTGAGTATACGGTAATGGGCAAAGACGTCGTCCGGCGCGGGGGTAATTCCGATGCCCAACACAAGGGGGGACGCAAGAGGGGACGGGGACGTACATATATAACTTTTTCATGATTAGTTAATTGCAATAATATTTTGCATTAATTATTAGACTTAGACAAAATCACCCGTGCGAAACGATTTGCTCTAACGAATCCCAGCGCTATATTTTACTATTCTCAAAGATAAGGAGGTTGCAATTAATGCGTCTGCCGCGACCGAGGATAAACAACTGCTGCATACATGTCACCCATCGCTGCCACAAGCGCGAATTCCTGCTTGGATACGATCTGGATCGGCGTTTGTACAGGAACCGACTTTCTCAAGCGGTTAAACTCTTTCCTGCGGTTCGGCTGCTGAATTACGTCATCACTTCAAACCATGTTCATTTTCTGATGTACGTCCCTCGCATGAGCGATCTCTCACAGTTCATGAAATGGCTGCAGGGAACAGCTGCGGGAGATATAAACCGTCGGCAAAAGCGTGAAGGCGCTTTCTGGAAAGGTCGTTTCCATGCCACGCTGGTGGAAACGGGCAGCCATCTGTCCCGCTGCCTTTTCTATCTTGACATGAACATGGTCCGGGCAAGGGCGGTGCCACATCCTGGTGAGTGGATTTTCGGCGGCGCACAGGAGTTGCTCGGGCAGCGAAAGCGTTATCGCATTATCGATCAGGAATGCCTTCTGAAGCTTCTTGCGGTTCCGGATACCGCAAAGTTCCGGCAATGGTACTGCCAGACTCTTGATGAGCTTTGCCGACGGGATGGGGAGTTGCCACGCGAATCATTCTGGTCCTCGTCGCTGGCTGTCGGGAGCAGGCAGTGGATCGAGGAGCTTGTCGGGTTTGACCTGGAGGCGCGGCGGAGCGTTGTGCCAGTGGCGCCAGATGAAGGAGAGTCCATTTGCAAACTCGAAGTTTCGCAGTCGGTTTATCGACGCCTTCTGAAACGGTGGCATAGCATTGCATAGAACCGTTAGAGAACGGTTAGAGCAAATCGTCGTGCGAGGCTGTTGTAAGCGTTAAGCTCAAGCCCCCGGACCCGGATTTGGCCGCCTTGGCGCTTGGCAACCAAAGCCATATTTCCTCTACACGCTATGGAAGATTCGTTTGATGGGGGTAGTATGCAGCAGGCAATGACACTGGTGTATGCTGTTCGCTGGTGAAGCGTCAGCATTGCCATATGGAAAGAAGTTTCGTCCTCAAAACATCGAAGGCTCTCACTCCCGCATGTTCGATGATTTTCTCGATGAATTCGATCGGTCTGACGTTCTGGAGTTTGCAGGTTTCGATGACGGAGTGGAGCACACAGTTTCTTCTGGCGCCTTCCGGCGTGTCGCTGCCGAACGACATTTTCCTTGAGATGACGATCGGGCGCAGCTGCCGTTCGGATCTGTTGTTGTGGTAGTCCACCTCGGGGTTCTCCACGAATCGCAATATGTGCTCCTTGTATTTTTCGATTCGCTTCAGCAGCGTTTCCCCTTTGCCTTTGCTGATCTGCATCTTGGTTATCGCGTCAAGCTTTTTTTTCAGCTTGCCGATCTCGCTGTCCTTTCCCGGTCCGTCCGGCAGTTTCCTGATTGCAAGCCCTTGATTGATGAAGTCGCGTATCCGCCGGTCGAGCTTCTCCAGCGACTTGCTTCCTTTCAACACTTCGCGCTCTTTTTTGATATCCCTCAAGAGATGAACGAGGCAGCGCTGCGTTCTCTTGATCAGGTTGTACGCCGGATAGAAGTCGCAGACCACTATTCCCTTGAAGTCCTCGCCCAAAATATCGGCAAGGACTTTGGCCGCCCGGCTTTTCTCGGCGTGGAAATAGGTCATTTCCTTATTGCAGAAAACCCACACGTACCACGGAACCCCTTTCACTTTCCACCCGGTCTCGTCCGCGTAAATGATGTCCTCAAGCTTGATTTTGTTCCCGATTACGTCGTAGACCCAGTCCATCATATCGGTTGTTCGGTTGACGATGCCGAGCACCCCGCTTCGCTCCAGTGGAATCTTGAGGACGTTGTGGCAGAGGTCGCTGAGCTGGCCGTAGGTCAGGCCCGCCTGCCGCAAATAGGTCAGATGGGCCGAGAGCACCGGCCCGATCGAGGTTTTCGGTCCGGCGTGAGCCTCCTTGTGACGCACGAGTTTTCCACATTCGGCGCATCTGCCCCTCTGGTATCTGAGCCTTGTCACCTCCTTGATGATCGGCACGATATCCTCGATGAACTTGTCATCGAAATCGTCTTCGACAATGATCTGGCCGCAACCGCAGTCACAGAATTCCGGCGGCGGGATGACATGG
>CAZMVS010000160.1:0-6698 GCA_964569525.1 uncultured Planctomycetales bacterium | reverse complement strand
CCCTCGGGGGGGCACCTGGGCCAATCAGCCATCTGGTCGGCCCAATCCGACGATCTGATCCATTGGGGAAAACATCAGTGGTTGTGTGCAGGCCGGCTGGGTACCTGGGATGCCCGAAAAGTGGGCGGCGGAGCGGTCCCCATAAAAACGAATCAAGGATGGCTGGCCATTTATCACGGCGTCGATGAGCAGGAACATTATTCGCTTGGCCTGCTCTTGACCGACCTTGAAAATCCTGCACGAATCCTGGCCCGTTCAACCGAACCAATCCTATGGCCGGAGATGCCTTACGAAACAAAAGGCTTTTTCGGGAAAGTCGTGTTCACCTGTGGTGCCGTGTGCGAGCCCGATGGGAAGGTGATTATTTATTACGGCGCCGCCGACGAGTGTATCGCCGCAGCCCAGACAACCATAGATGATCTGCTGATATCTTTGCAGTAATGGTCTTTCCCGGGGGGTAAATTACCATTTGGTTGGCAACGACAGTTGGCTCATGTTAAATTGAAGGTAGATGATTTTGTAGGAATTGCACCCAAGAAACCCGAGAATTGTTTCAGGAGTAGCGGCGTGGATATCAAGGTGACTTGCGAACATTGTGGGCACGAATTTACTGTCTCCAAAGATACTGCCGGACAGCAGGGCCAATGCCCGGAATGCGGAAACAGCGTCTACATCCCCACTCCGGAAGATGAAATTGAAGAACTCCCATTGGCTCCGGAAGATGATTCTGATCGGCAGCGCGAGGAACAACTCCAGGAGGAACGCCGCCATGTGGACCGCATGCTCTCCACCGGTGAAGAAGGTCAAAATGAGGCTAACGCCGGATTGACCCCGCCGGCTGAAAAACCTGCAGATAGCGGCAAGAAAACCGGTCGCAAAAAATCGGTCAGCCTGCGCGAGGCGGTTCTCGGTTACCTGACCGCCTTACGCGATTCCGACCTGGACCGGGCTGATGAATACTTAAAGCTCCTGCAAAGCAAACCCGACGATGCCCTCAAGTTTGTGGATCGCCTGATCAACGACCAGATTCCCCCATCTGAATTATCCGACTTGGCACCCGGTGTGTACCAGGGCTTCCTCAAGAAACTCAGCTCCCAACTTTCATAAAACGAGCTTCAAGTTTGCGCTGGTCGGTAACATTGCTTGTGAATCATGCCATAAAAAAACCCCGACCCGCAAAAAACGGGCCGGGGAAACAAATTGCCTGTTATGTAAGCATGCTTATGGTTGCTCTTGCGGCTGTTTTTTGCTGGGCTGCGTCGGCATGCCTGGGGACATTCCCGGCTGCATGCCAGGCTGCATACCCTGTTGCCCACCCATCATCATCATGCCGATAAAAGGTCGGGCCAATTGACTTACGGAAACCGCCAATTCGATGGGAACGAGGATATCCAGTTGTTGGCCGGTTTCACCAACCTTGGTGGCGGTCATGGCGATCGGAGCCGCATTTGCCAGAATCATCGGGAACGGCAATTGCTGTCCCATGGTCTGCGTGACATTGCTTATCAGGCCGAGCAGGTTGTCCGGCTGAATATAAACTTCCGCCAGACGGTTCTGACTGGGCAACCGATCAGCGATCTTTCGCATCATCATGCTGTCGTTCAAAGGGGCTTTCCCTTGACGGGTCAGTTCGACAACTTCCTGGAAACGTGCCTTGCTTCCTCCAAAAGTGGCTACCATCCACTTCTCATCAACGGCGGCGACACGCAAGAGAATGCCTTCCTGGCCGATAATCTGTTTGGTTTCCTTGAGCGTTTCTTCATCCATACCAGGACTCTGGGAGAGATCGATTATCAGGTGATCAACAGTGAGTCCCTCGATTTGTTCGGCGTCTTGCTTCCATTGGGCCGCGTCGGAAAAAGTCTTGAGCTCCTCTTCCGTCATCGCCTCGTTTCCATTCATGGCTTTGAGGACAGTCTCCTTGGCGGTGGCGAACAGGTCGGCGAGGTTGGCCTGGTATTTCTTGCTGTCGCCGGTCTTGAAGGCGGCTGCCATTCCGATCAAACCGTCTTTGCTGTTGATCGGCAAGGCGGACATGCTGAAACTGAACTGATCGACGTGTACAAACATGGCCGTCAGTTGTTTCTTGAGCAGTTCCATCTTCTCGACGCCGATGGTTTCCTGCATTTCGGGAGACGAGAAAACCTGGTCCCAAGTTTTCTGCATTTGCTTTTTGGCGATTTCCTTGTCGCCTTTCATGGAAGAACCGGCAGCAATGATGGTCTGTTCCTTGGGCAGGCCAATCAGCAAGGGACTCTCCACGGGTTGCATGGTGGCCATTTGTTTGCCGAATTCGGTGCCGGGCTTCATGATCGTGGTCAAGATCAATTTCAGGCCGACCTTTTTGTTCAACACCACGCCCATGGACATTTTTTCGGTTTCTTTAATGGTCTGGAGAACCTGTTGAACCGTGGCATTGATCTGGGACATATCCGCGGAGGGATCGCCCATCATCATCATGCCGATCAGGGTGTTCTCCAGCTCAGTACGCAATTGAGTGGAGAAGTTGTCCGTATTGGCCCAGCCGGTAACCGCCTGCTTTTGAAAAGCATCGATATCTTTCGGGGACAATACCTGCAGAATTCCTTTGCCCTCGGCTTTGACGACGGCTTGTACGTTGGCAGGTTGGGCGGACAGAACCAGGAAATTACCCTTGGTTGCGCCAAAGAGGGGGGAACCCATCATGTCTAATTTCATTACCCCTTCTACTTCCGTTTCCTGGGGATTCATGGTTTTTGTCAAGGCTTCGGGATTGCTGCAGGGTACCAGCAAGGCGGCGGGGATGTCCTGGAATGATTGGACCTGGCGGCAATCCAGCACCACGGCGGCCAAGGAGGAATTATCCTGCAGCCCGGCAGCGATTTGAAGATTGCTTTTCATCAGATCGAGCACGCCGGGAAATACGCCGTTCGGGCCGAGGGGGATACCCAGCTTGATGGCCACGTCGATGATATCCTGGTCGAACTCCTGCAAGTTTCGCACAGCCAGAAAGGCGGTGGCGTTTTCGGGGATCACTTTCAAGACCGCGGTCGGATCGGCGGGCGGGGCCGCTTTGGTAGCGGGAGAGGGTGCGGTTGCTTCCTGTGCCCACATGGCCGCCGGGGCCGCCAATAAAATCGACAGACACAACAGACTTACGGTCCATCTTCTTGTTTTTCCCATCATCATTTTCCTTTGAAAGAGTAAACGGCTTACTACGCGCTTATCCGATTTTCGTCATTTTGCGGGTTCGAGCAACACTCTTTTGAATTTGGCCGAACCGGAAAAATGATAACCTAACATTCAAAATTTCCAAGTGAGATGCTCCGGCATTTCACTCCAGGGTCGCAGGCTGTTTTTCGGCCCCTTCAGCATCACGGTTGTGACGGATCATGTCAATTACCGTCGTGGTGTCAATTTCGTGGGCCCGATGGCAGGCGGACAGATGCCCGGATCCACAACCCTCCCGCTCAATCAAGGGCGGTACTTCCGTTCGGCAACGCTCGATGGCCAGCGGGCAGCGGGGATGGAAGGGGCAACCGGGAGGCGGGTTCATCGGGCTGGGCACTTCCCCACCCAAGGCCAGTCGCGTGCCCCGGCGGTTGGGATCCGGCTCGGGTACGGCAGCCAGCAGGGCCTGGGTATAAGGATGTTTGGGATTGCTGTAAATCTGTCGGGCCCGGGCGATCTCCACGATTTTGCCGAGGTACATCACGGCCAGGTCGTCACTGAAATGTTCCACCACGGCCAGGTTGTGGGCGATGAACAAGTAACTCAATCCCATTTCTTCCTGCAAATCACTGAGCAGGTTGAGGATCTGTGATTGAATGGAAACGTCAAGGGCGCTGACGGGTTCGTCGCAGATGATCAAATCAGGATTAAGGGCCAGGGCACGGGCGATACCGATGCGTTGCCGCTGACCGCCGGAAAACTCGTGGGGGTAGCGATTAATATGCGAAGCGCTAAGGCCGACGCGTTCGAGCAGTTCGCAGACGCGTCTTTGTCGTTCTCGGCCGCGAGCAATACCGTGGACGGTCAAGGCTTCGCCTACGATGGAGCCTATGCTCATACGCGGATTCAAGCTTCCGAAAGGATCCTGGAAAATGATCTGCATTCGCCGGCGCAGTTGGCGGAGTTCTTTTCGCCCCAGGTTGAAAACGTCTATGCCGTCGAAGACAACATTTCCCGCCGTTGGGGGGATCAGGCGTAGCAGGGTTCGGCCTACCGTGGTTTTGCCGCAACCGCTTTCACCCACCAAGCCCAGGGTTTTGCCCCGGCGGACGGTGAAGCTGACGCCGTCCACGGCTTTGACGTGCGCATGTATCCGCTGCAAGAGGCCGCGGCGGACCGGGAAATAGGTTTTCAGGTCCCGGACTTCCAGCAGGGCTTCATGGTCGGCGGTGCCGGATTGCGATTCGGTGTTACTTTGATTCGGCATCGGGTGCATAGGTTAAGGTATTCCGGCCGGTATGCCAATTCCCGTAGGAGGCAAGTATTCCTTTATTAGGAATAGACACGCAAGTGTTGAAGAAATTGCAATTTTCTCGAGAATTTTCGTGAAAGTGAAAAAAACGGAATTACGCTCAATAGGCGCGGTTGATTACAGGGGATAGGGATGACAGACGCGGTGAGTTATTAGATTTCTCACCCAGCGCGCCGGGAGAAATAATAAGGGGCCGTGAGATTTAAAGATTTCTCTCCCGGCGTACCGGGATCGAAATGACAAAAGGCGTTGGGGATGGCAGGTGACTTTCGAGAGGTTCGGCGATGGTAAGTGAGCGTCAGGTTTGAGAATGGGGTAAATACACTCTCTAAAGAAGGGGTTGGGGAAACTTTCACTTTGAGGTTGGTCTTTGGTATGATAGGGCAAGGTATCATAGAGTTTCGTATTAATTTGATCCTGATGAGTGAACCGTCTGATCATTACGTTAAGAAGCGGGAGCCTTTCTTTACGGGAGAGGAGCGACCGTTGCCGGATTTCGGCCTGGTGTGCGGCCGATGCAGCCAGTCGTTGGCGGGTGCGCAGGGGGGAGAATGTCCTCATTGCGGAGCACCTTTCGATCTTGAAGAGATCATGCCCACGCGGGACTGGTTCAATATCGCATCTTATGTGCCGGACGATCTGTTGCCGCAGGCCCGCGGTATTTTGTATGACAACGATATTCCCTACGTGGTGAATAATGCCGGATTGCGGGAAGTATATGGAGGACTTGCCCCATATGCCCGGCTCAAAGTGCTGGTTCCGCGGGAGTTTTTTCTTGATGCGATGCATGCATTTGTAGAAATTTCCAAGGACGTAGAGGAGCAGGACGAGGAGGATTGGATTTGCGAGGGATGCGGGGAAAAGGTGCCGGGGAACTTTTCTATTTGTTGGAATTGTGGAAGTCGAAAAGATGGTTGAGGAGCCTTCCGAAAATGTGGGGCATGTGCAGGGGAACCCGCCTGATAAACCAGATCAAAATACAACGAAAGAAAGAAAGCTTCGGCGACGTTTATTTTGGCCGGTGATTCGGATTGCGGTCATTGCCTACGCAACGTGGATCATTGGTTTATATTATTATCAAGATGGGATGATTTTTCCGGTGGATGCGGCCGGTGAGCCTTGCGCGAAACCTTTTGATGAGAACGTTGAGATTCTGCGGCGGCCACTCGAAGAGGGGGGCAAGGCGGAGGCTTGGTATTTTCCTTCCCTCGGTCGTTCTCAGCAGCTTCCTCCACTAATGGTTTATTTTCACGGGAACGCCGAATTGATCGATCACCAGGCGGGTATGGTGGGGATGTACCGAGGGATGGGGTTTGCGGTTTTGCTGCCGGAGTATCGAGGTTACGGGCGGAGCGACGGTGAGCCGAGTCAGGCGGCGATCGTGGAAGACGCGGTCTATTTTTTTGACCAGGTCGTAGAAAACAAAAACATTGATAAAAGGCGGATTGTTTATCATGGAGTTTCGTTGGGTGGGGGCGTAGCGGGGCAATTGGCCAGACATCGTCCGCCGACAGCAATGATTCTGCAATCCACATTTGCGAATATTGCAGAAATGGCCTGGCAGTACGCAGCACCGCCATTTTTGGCACGGCATCCTTTTTATACCGATCGGGTGTTGGCGGATTTGGACAGGCCGGTGTTGATTTTCCACGGTAGCGAGGATCGGATTATTCCTGTTGAGAACGGTAGGCGGCTGGATCGGGTTGCGCGGAACAGTCGGTACGTGGAATATCAGTGCGGGCATAACAATTTTCCGGGCAGGGGCAACGGTATTAAATACGAGGAAGCGATTAAGGGATTTTTGATTGATAACAGAATCCTAGCGGCACCTACCACGAATTCCGGTAGACCATAGAAATTTTCATGCAAAGAGAAGCTAAAAGGATCCGTTGGTTGATGATTGGATT
The DNA here is from genome assembly GCA_964569525.1 of uncultured Planctomycetales bacterium. Taxonomy (GTDB): domain Bacteria; phylum Planctomycetota; class Phycisphaerae; order UBA1845; family PWPN01; genus JAAYCU01. The sequence goes on along the minus strand of CAZMVS010000160.1, from coordinate 329 downwards.
GTTGGGGGGATTATTTCCTTTATCGGCGGGGTGTCCCGGCGGATTATTGGTTCTGGTTGGTGATTCCGTTTTATACAATTTTTATGCTATCGATGAGGGGCGGGCATATCGTTCTGCGCAACCAGCGTCGGCGGGGCTGGCGGCAGTCATTGAGATTTATGGTTTGCGCACGGTGGTGAATTTGCGGGGTTCCAATCCCGAGGAAGAATGGTACCAGGAGGAGGCGGACATCTGTGCGGAATACGGGGTGAACCTGGTGGATCACGCCATGACTTCGTCCCGTTTGCCTGCCGCGGAATTGCTGGGGGAGATCACAGAGACGCTTGAGC
>CAZMVS010000159.1:0-24913 GCA_964569525.1 uncultured Planctomycetales bacterium | reverse complement strand
GTGATTTTATAGAAGGTCTTGATGATAATTTTGAAACCTTTTATCATGAAAATGATGGTGGTTTTGTTGCGGTTCGGCGGGGGCGGTGGCCTGGAGGCCGGCGACGGACAGGTTGCCGGAAAGCGCGGCCAGGTTGAAGCGGTTGAGGTCGACCTGGGCGCCGTTGGCGGCGGTCAGGGCAGAGGCGGCACGGCTGCGTGCGAGGTCGTTTTGTACGAATTGGAGGCCGACGAAGGACAGGACGAGTAAGGCCACGGTCAGGCCGACGCCGGCTTTGCGGATGAGTTTAGGTTTGCGGTTCAGGGTGGCGCGGACGTCCTTGGCGCTTTTGCCGACGAGCAGGTATTCGAGCAGGCGGACCCATTTTTTGTTTCGCCAGGTGCGCAGAGTTTCCGAATTGTCTTCGAATTTGAGCCAGGTTTTGCGGAAGGAGACGGCGGTCCGGGCGAGGGCGAACCCAAGGATCAGGCCGACGAAGGGGCCGATGATAAGGCCGCCGGTGAGTGCGTATTGTGAGAAGTCAGTCAGGCCGACGATGGGGATGGCAGACAAGAGATTAAGCAGAGCGGCGAAGGTGTCCTGTACCCATACGCCGACGTGATAAAAGAGTGGTGCGGCGGCGTAGAGAAGGGCTTTGCCTATACCAGCACCGAGTATGACGAGGCCGATGTGGGTATTGAGCAACAGGGCGACGGCGAGCAGGGCGACGTGCAGGCCGGACCAGCCGGGCATGACGCCGAACCAGCAGCCGAGGACGACGGAGAGTACGATGGTAAAGGGGGCGACTTCGCCGCGCAGGATGCCGAGGATTTTTTTGAGGAAAGGGGGAAGTGCCACGATGGTGTCTCCTTCAACAGGACTGGTGTGTGGTTACCCATGACCGTTCGGGCAGCGGGTGATTATTTGCTGAAATTGTAGATTAGTTGTCAGGGATGGGCAAACGGGAATGAAGGGTTTGGTGGGGATGGATATTTCTCTCCCGGCAAGTCGGGATGGAAATAACACGCGGTGGTGGACCGGCGATTTGGCAATTCGTGCGTTTTGCCAGGTTCGCATTCTTGCTAGCCTAGATATGTATGTTGATATTGAACTCAGTCGTTGGAGCTGTGGAACGAGCGAATTGTTTCCACCGCTTTTCTGGGCCGATCAGAGATCGGCTACCGAGACATTCTTTAAGTCTTTTCTAGAGCGATATTTATGAATATTTTGTGTGACATTTAATTTAATCAATTGACTAATTTAGGTCGTTTGTATATATTTCAAAGCGTAGGGGATTGTCCCAGAGATTGGAGTTTTCATGGGAACATATTCCACGAGCGAGAGAACCAGGCACGCCCTTATTGAAGCCGCCGGAGCGTTGGTGGCCGAGAAGGGGGTTGGACGAGTTTCGACCCGGGCTATTGCCAAGGAAGCAGGTGAAAACCTGGGTACGATTCACTACCACTTTGGCAGCAAAGATGATTTGTTCAAGGAGATGTTACGTTTTGCTTGCCTTGGACACGATGGACCTTTGTTTTCTGAAGTGATCGAGGCTTATGAAAATCGACTGGATGACTTATCTCAGCAGGCGGAAGCAGTTCGCGCGGTGATCCGGCACTTAATGCGACATATGTTTTCGCCTGAAAGGCCGGCATGGTGTTCTCGGGTTTTGTATCAAATGGTGCAGCATTCAGGTCCCCTTTGCGATTTTCTTCGGGAGCAGGTGATTGATCCTCAGTTCGAAGTGGTAACAGAACTGGTTAGTCGAATCCGTCCTGATTGGACAAAAAACCATTTTATCCTTTGGATGAATATGTTAATTGGACCAATTGTTTTCCATGCTGACCATTGTAACACCATCCTTTATCGTCTAGGTGCGGACACTTTCCCTGATGACTACTTACGTATGCTTGAGCAAAGGCTTGTTTGCAGCTCGCTGCATGCACTTGGCCTGCCTTTTAACGTCATCGACGATGATTAATAACAGTAACTTTTATACAAGATCACAAAGGATTAAATCACGAGGTATATTGTGAGTGATAACCAAAATCAATCTGAACCATTGCCGCGGAAGGCCAAAGTTAGTCTTATAAAGACACTTCTACAAGCGCTCCTGTTAATTGCTCTTGTAGCATCGGGATGGTTTTTTCGGGGAATGATAACGGGAGGGCGACCAGCTGGACCACCGCCCGGTGGCCCCAGTGGTCTACGAAAACCGCCTGGTGTTGTTGTAGAAACCGTTCGAGAAGCTTCCGCACAACCGCCGCGTGAGTACATCGGCCATGTGGAAGCAATTCAATCGGTTGATGTCCGTGCGCAGGTGTGCGGCTATCTCGATACGGTTCATTTTAAAGAGGGCAGCCTTGTTTCCGAAGGCGATCTGCTTTTTACGATCCAACAGGATCAGTACAAAGCTCATGTTGCTTTATCCGAAGCCGCACTGGCACAGGCCAAAGCTGATCTTGAAGGAGCCAAAGCGGATCTTGATGCGACTCGAGCAACTTTGGATTCATCCAAAGCCAATTTGGCTCGAGCGGAAAAATACCTGACGCGTCTGAAAAACGCGGATGGACGAAGCATTGTTCAAGCGGATCTCGACACGGCCCAGAGCGATTATCTTCAAGCGACAGCCCAGGTGAAATCATGTCGGGCACAAATTGAGCTTAAGAAAACCAGGATTGTTCAAATCGAGGCGGCAATTCAAGAGGCTAAGGCAAATCTGGACCTCGCCCGGATCAACCTGGGATACACAGAGATTCGATCACCGATCACCGGACAAATTGGCAAGGCTGTTGTGACGAAGGGTAACTATGTTGCACCGGGCACCGGCCCGCTCACCCGGATTGTGCAGTTGGATCCGATTCGGGTTCATTTCTCTATGAGTGATCGGGAGTATCTCAACACGATTGAGGGGCAGGCTGAATCAAAGCAATCTTCTTTTAAGATGCAAGTGTGCTTGCCGAATGGAAACACATACAAAGAGATGGGTAAATGGGATTACAAAGATAACGAGATGGACCCGGCTACCGGAACAATTGCTATCTGGGCAGTGTTTGACAATCCCGATGGTCTTTTAATGCCCAAGACCTATACCACCGTAATGATGGAAACCGATCATGGCCCAACCGTTCCTGTTGTTCCGCAAGAAGCGATAATGATCGATGACCAGGGTAGCTACGTTTATGTGGTAAATGGTGATGAAACCGTGGAAGCGCGTCGAGTGGAGTTAGGCCTGACCGCTCATGGTGAGCAGCGTGTGCATTCCGGTATCTCCGCGGGAGAAAAAGTGGTCACCATAGGCATCCAGAAAGTCCGGCCCGGTCAGAAAGTTAATGTACGACTGCTTGAAGGCAAAGCGGGAGAACCGTCATGATTTCACGTATTTTTATAGAACGACCCCGTTTTGCCATGGTGATCTCTTTGGTGTTGGCGATGGCCGGCTTTCTGGCAATGCGCTCCTTGCCGGTCGAGCAGTACCCGGAAGTCACGCCGCCGGAGGTCAGGGTTTCCACGCGGTACCCAGGCGCCAGTGCCGAGGTGATCGCACGGACGGTTGCGGCCCCTTTGGAGCGGGAGATGAATGGGGTGGAAGACATGATTTATATGTCTTCTTCGAGTGATAATACCGGCACTTACGAGTTGACCATTACTTTTGAGGTTGGAACGGATCTGGATATTGCGCAAGTTCGCGTGCAGAACCGTGTGCAGCAGGCGAGTCCTCGGCTTCCCACGGAAGTTGTTCAGCAAGGGATTTCGGTGAATGCGGAATCATCCAGCGTGTTGGGCTTTGCCTTCTTTCGTTCGCCGAATGGAACCCACGACGCAAAATTTATTTGCAATTATGTACATAGCTATGTGAAAGATGTCTTGAAACGTATTCCGGGAGTTGGTGGCGCGGACGTATTTGGGCCGGAATACAGCATGCGTGTCTGGCTTGATGCTGATCGACTCACCGCCCTTGGTTTGAGTTCTACTGATATTGTAGCGGCTATCCAGAGACAAAACCTGCAAGCCTCGGTTGGTTCGGTTGGCGGCGCGCCCCAGAGCCGGGGACAAATGGTAATGGTCTATGCCCTTCAGGCCAAAGGACGTTTAGACGATCCCGATGATTTTGAAGAGATTATTGTACGCACGAATGCGGAGGGAGGTTTGGTTCGTCTCCGAGATATTGGACGCGTTGAAATCGGTGGCGATATCTATACTAATGCGGCATATCTGAATCGGGCTGGAGGGGCAGGCATGCGGTTGACGCAGACACCTGGCACGAATGCCCTGGATGCCATGGATGCTGTACGCGCAGAATTTGAACGGTTGAAACCCCAATTTCCTGAAGATTTCGAATACACAATTCAGTACGATGCGACAGAATTTGTGCGGGTCAGCATTGAGGAAATTGTAACGACTCTTTTTCTGACCTTCGGCCTGGTTGTTTTGGTTTGTTATGTTTTCCTTCAGGATTGGCGGGCGACACTGATACCGACTTTGACAATTCCCGTTTCACTTTTGTCCACTTTCGCGATTCTATTGGTTTTTGGATTTACCATTAACTTGATGTCGCTTTTTGCCATGATTTTAGCGATTGGGGTAGTGGTTGATGATGCGATTATCGTGGTAGAACGTGTGGTACATTTAATGGAAGAGGAAGGACTCAATCATAAAGCGGCAGCCAAAAAAGCCATGTCGCAAGTTACTGGTGCTATTGTCGCCGCTACCTTGGTGTTGTTGGCTATTTTTGTCCCTGTTGGGTTTGTTCCAGGCATTACGGGACAAATCTACCGGCAGTTCGCCGTTACGATTTGTGCGGCGATATCTTTCTCTCTGGTGATGGCGTTGACGCTGAGTCCGGCACTCTGTGCCATGATACTACGAATACCGAAAGAGAAAAAACACGGACCGTTGCGTTGGTTCAACACGCTCCTTGAGCGGTCTCGAAGGGGTTACATTTCCGTCTCCACGTGGTTGTCCTTACGCAAAACGGTTACGATTGCGAGTTTCGCCCTGATTGTGGTGGCCGTTACTCTTCTTTTACAACATTCCCATACCGCCTTCATTCCCAACGAAGATCAAGGTGTGTTTTTTGGCAGTGTCCAATTGCCCGAGGGAGCCAATATTTCGCGAACCAGACAATTGCTTGACCGAGTTGCTCCCGAAGTCATGGAAACGTCAGGCGTTCAGGATATGCTTGGTGTCGCCGGTTTCAGCCTGATCGGGGGACGGGGCGAGAACATGGGTTTCATTGTCGCGAAGTTGAAGCCATGGAATGAGCGAAAAACCCCCGAAACACAAATCGCGGCTATTATGGAAACTCTCCGCGTCAAGTTAGAGACCTTTCCAGAAGCCAACATCCAGTTATTTCAGCCCCCGGCTATTGTTGGTTTAGGCACCTCAGGCGGTTTGGATATTCAACTTCAGGCGATCGGTGATCCTGATCCCCAGAAACTGGCGTCAGCTATGAAGAAGTTTCTTGCTTCTGCAAACCAGTCTCCCGAAATTATGGTAGCCTTCAGTGCATATTCAGCGGATACTCCCCATCTCTATTTGGATCTGAATCGCGAGAAGGCCCAATCCATGAACGTTCCAGTAGCTCGTGTTTTTGAGACATTGCAAACTTACTTGGGCTCTCGTTATGTCAACGATGTCAATCTTGGTAACCAGGTAAACCAGGTCAATGTCCAAAGCAATTGGAGCAGCAGAAAGGATATCGAGGACATTAAAAATTTGTATGTGCGCAACGAGACCGGCGAAATGGTGTCGATGGACAGCCTGGTTCGCGTACGTACTATCGCCGCGCCGCGAAGAGTGGAACGATTTAACATGTTCCCTACTGCTTCGATCACCGGTTTGGCGATGCCCGCTGTAAGTTCAGGGCAGGCGATGGCGAGTATTGATCAAGTGGCAGAGAAGAGTCTGGCGAAAGATTACCTCCTGGGATGGTCCGGCATGAGTTTTCAGGAGAAACGCACGCAAAATCAGGGTATGGTTTTGGTCGTTATGGCGTTGGTGTTCGGCTATCTGTTCCTGGTGGCTCAGTACGAAAGTTGGACGATTCCGATCCCCGTGATTCTCTCTTTGGCGGTGGCTATGCTTGGTGCGTTGGTTGGTTTGAAGGAGGCGGGTCTTCCCTTGAGCATTTATGCCCAGCTCGGGCTCATCATGTTGGTCGGAATCGCCGCCAAGAACGCCATTCTCATCGTCGAGTTCGCAAAAGAACGACGCGAGGCAGGCTTGTCTATCATTGAAGCGGCTGTCACTGCTGCGAGAGAGCGATTTCGCCCCGTCCTGATGACCGCCTTCACCTTTATTCTGGGAACTTTTCCTTTGGTAGTTGCTAGCGGGGCTGGAGCCGCCAGTCGAAGGGCTATCGGTACAACTGTATGTGCGGGGATGGCCGCTGCCACGGTTTTTGGCATCATTCTCGTGCCGGCGTTTTATGTGCTTTTTCAATCTTTGCGAGAACGTATAAAGGGTATGAGGCACGTCACGACAAAAGAGGAGCAGGAGGTGCTTGCGTGAGATATTTATGGTTTTTTGTCGTGATGTGCATGGCGATGATGGCTGGCTGTAAAGTTGGCCCGAATTACGAGAAGCCCCGAATGCCGCAAGCGGATTATTCTGATTTGTATCCGGAAATTTCATCGGTGCCCGATGGTCAACATGGGACAATCTCCGCGGAGGTGTTGGCCCAGTGGTGGCAGACGTTGAATGATCCGCTTTTGACCGAATTGATTTGTGAAGGCCTTGAAGGCAGTCTCGATATGAAGAGTGCGCAGGCCTCCATTCGTGAAGCACGGGCTAGGTTGGGCATCGCCCGGGCTGGCTTGTTGCCTCAACTGGATGGATCGGCAACTTACGAGCGTAGTCGATCCAGCGCGAACATGACACCGCAAGTGGATCAACCAAACGCGGTGAAAAACGCGGTTACGAATGCTGTTACGGGTGTGCTTACCAATGCGGTAAACAACGCTTTGGGGGTGGGTGGTGGTGCGAATCCTTTGGGCGGCACATCCGCCATGGGAAGCGGTGCCGGTGAAGCTGTTCCTTTGGAAGGTAATTACTACCAGATGGGTTTTGATGCTACATGGGAGATCGACATTTTCGGAGGGACACGCAGAGGGGTTGAAGCTGCCGACGCTGACTTGAAAGCCCGGGAAGAAAACCTCAAGTTGGTATGGGTTTCACTCGCCGCCGAGATCGCCCTGAGTTACACCGACGTTCGGACTGCCCAACAGCGCTTGCAGGTGGCGCGCGATAATCTGCAAGCACAAACCCGAACCCTTGAACTTCTGGAATCTCGATTACAGGCCGGGTTGAGTGACGAATTGGCGGTTAAACAGGCTAAATATAATCTTGAGCGGACACGCTCTACGATTCCGACTATTCATACCCAGTTGGAAAGTGCCATGAATACCCTGGCTGTCCTGACGGGCACCATGCCGGGAACACTTCACAAACGATTGCGACAAGTAGCACCGATTCCCACGGGAACCATCAAAACCGTGACGGGTATTCCAGCCAACACGTTGCGTCAACGGCCTGACGTGCGTGTGACGGAGAGAGAATTGGCTGCCCAAACCGCACGCATAGGTGAGGCAACAGCAGAATTGTTTCCAAAATTTTACCTGTTCGGTTCAATCGGGTGGGAATCACTTGATGAATCTACGTTATTCAGTTCAAACAGCCTGGCTTGGGGTTTCGGCCCGCGAGCATCTTGGCCGATCTTTCGTGGCGGCTCAATCCTCAACAACATTGAAGCGCAAAATGCTCGCCAAGTGCAGTTGTTAGCTAAATATGAGAAAACCGTTCTTACTGCCGCCAAGGAAGTCCGGGATGCCTTGATGGCTTATGCCCAGGAGCAAAAGAGACGTGAAACATTAAAGGCGGCTGTTGAAGCGGCGCAAGGGGCTGTTGATATTTCACAAGATAAATATCGCAATGGCCTGACCGACTTTAACAACGTACTTGATGCACAACGTTCCCTTCTGAGCTTTCAGGCGGAACTTGCAGTCAGCGAAGGCGCCGTCACGACTAATCTCATCCGTCTTTATAAAGCCCTTGGTGGCGGATGGCAGTCGATTTCTTCCTTGGCCGAAATTCATGCGGATGCGAAAGGAACCGCCCAAAATAAATCTGACGGCACACTTCCATTTTTCCCATCGCAACAGACACAGAGCCATTAAACGCATAGTTAGCGCTTTCCTAGAAATAATCTGTACGAAAAACAAATTGTTAAGTAACCTCCTTTTGTTAATGAGGCAGGAGGCGTAGATTCAATAGTGTCGTATCCCCCGGTTTTCAATATTTTTCACAATTCGTCCCGAAAATCTTATGCTGTAAGGTGTCGTACACTATGGAGTGCGAACTGAATGAGCAAAGGCCACCATGATCTGGTGCAATGGTTCGAGGCCCACAGTCGGCCGCTTACCCTGTACGCGCGCCAATGGCTTGATGACCATGCCGCTGCCGATCTCGTACAGGAAGCCTTTTTGAGCCTGTTAGGGCAGGACTCCGAGCCGGACGACATTCGCGCCTGGCTGTTTCGCACGGTGCGTAATAAGGCCATCAACGAATGGCGAAGACGACGTACTCGCCGTCAACATGCCCGGCGCATGGCGGCCGGCCGATCCGAATGGTTTCAGCCGCGGTTGGCTGACAGCCTCGACGCCCAGGCGGCCCAACAGGCCCTGATCCAGTTGCCCCCGGAGCAGGCCGAATTAATTGTGATGCGTATCTGGGGTGAAATGACCTTTGCCCAAATCGCTGAAATAACCGGCGATTCCGTGTCCACCGTGCACACACATTACGTGTCAGCCCTCGAAACGCTACGAAAGAAAATGGTGACGCCATGTCAGACAAACAACAAATGAACAGCGAACTGCAAGCCTTTGAAAACAGCCTATTACAACTAACACCGGCCGACGCCTTAGACAGGGATACGTTAATGTTCCGCGCCGGTCAGGTCGCCGCTACTCGAAGCCTGCGATGCTGGCGAATGGCCGCCTCGCTCGCTGCTTGTTTGGCCATCGGCATTTTCGCTTTTAACGTTGCCCGGCCACGTACCGAAGATACCAAAGTTGTAGAACGTGTGGTTTATGTGCAGCGTGAAGATTCAACTCAAAAGATGCGACCTCCAATCCGTGAGCCTCGACGTCAAAGTTCGTCCGAAACAACCATCGCCGTCCGCAGGTCCACTGAATTTGCCCAACGACCGGCCGAGTTGTCCGAGTTTGCTTACCTGAACGTCCGCAAGCAGGTGCTTGAAAAAGGACTGGATGCCTTGCCCAGAGGTAGGAGTGGCACTACAGAGTCAAAGGACATCCGGCAGATGATCGAAGAACTGGGCCGCGGATGCGACCTTAAAGGATAACAACAGCATCAAAACCCAATAGCCGCATTACCGGCGGGAGGATTAATCATGCGACGTATTCTGTCCAGTCTTATGCTCTGTTTTACCGTTGCCGTAGTTTTGTTGCAGCCACTTGTTGTTCAAGGCGGAGTTACCGCGGCAAAGCCAACTGAAGACCAAGCGATAAAACCCGTTCCGCAAGAGGAAGATTTCAAGGTCGTGCAGCTTACTATAATCCCTGCCCCTGAGCCTGATCCGGCATTGAAATATCGATTTCTGCCGTCAGCAGACAAACAGAAGCCGGGTAATGCTATCCTTAAATTTTATCGTGCGCAGTATTATCTTCCCGAAGAAAAAAACAAACATAAAGACCAGATCGACAAATACCTGGATATGCCATTATCCGAATTACCCGAAAACAAGATTCAAAAACTTGTTAACGAATATTCTAAAGTTTTAAAAGAGATCGAAGCCGGGAGTATGCTTGAAGACGCCGAATTTGAGTTACCTCTGGAAGGAGGAATTAGCATGATGCTGACTCCACTAGCCGACTTCCGGGATATGGCAAAAATATTGAACCTCAGGGCTCGACTGGAAATTGCCCGGGGGCGATATGAAGAGGCGATACAAACATTGCAAGCCGGTTTTGCTTTTGGCGAGGATATTGGCGAAGGGGGTATGACCCTGATCAATGCCCTTGTGGGGATAGCTATCGACGAACTATTACTGGAGCGCGTGCGGGAGCTTATTGATCAGGGCGGGCCGAATATGTATTGGGCACTGGCCGACCTGCCAAATCCGTTGATAAATATGCGAAAAGCCTTTGATTGGGAAATGCAAGTAGCAATGAATACCTTTCCGCAACTTCAACGCGCCATGGAAGGCACGATGACTGTGGAGGAAGCGAATGAACTTCTTCAAAATATGTCTATATTTTCTGCATATAGCGGCGATTCTGGCGATTTGCAAAGTAGGTTTGCACCTCCCATTTTTGCGGCATTGAACTATGCAAAAGCCAAAAAAACCTTAATACAACAAGGAAGAAGCCGAAAAGAAGTCGAAGCCATGCCGGTCAGCCAGGTTGTAGCTGTTTATTGTTTCCGTGAATATCAGCATTGGCGTGATGAGATATTTAAATGGCTGATTCTTCCGTATGCACAAGCAAAAAGTTCAGATCATGAGTTTGGGGAAATTTATAATGGTTATGGCAGATTCAATCCCTTTTTACCTTTGTTGCCAGGCCTGTCAAGAATCCACTTTATACTAGTCAGGGTTGATCGCAACCGTGCAATATTACAGACTGTCGAGGCCATTCGCTGTTATGTTGCAGACCACGGCCGACTGCCTGAAAACCTGGAGCGATTATATCTTCCTGCACCAATCGATCCGATTACGGGTAAGGCATTTCAATATAACGTTGGTGAGAATTCCTTCACGCTCACCGGGCCGGCTCCAAAAGGTGAGCGGGACGAGAAAGGCATACGTTATGAAGTCACTCTAAAGCCAACTCCCCCCAAACCGACTGCGTCCACCAGACCTGCTGCCTCGCAACCGTCAAGAAAACTTTCCGCTGAAGGTCCCTGGAGGGGCATCGAGCCGTTTCTGCAGGATGAGACGTTTGCAGTAATTCGATTCGCCTTGGCTGAGCTGAATTCCGATGCCGGATGGAAACAGATCACCAATTTTATTCAGGAAGCAAATCCGAATCGTTCAATGACGCCCAAGATGCGCGACAAAATCCGCAAAATGCGCGACAAAATCCGGGAGTTTGTCCAAGCCGGCGGAACTGAATTGTTTGTAGTGCTTAATCTTGATCCCGGATTGGATATAATCGTTTATGTTGTGCCCCTCGGTCCCAGAGCTGATGCAGACACGCTTTCTTCCATCTTGACAGATATGGAGTCTATGCCTGTTCGTCAACTCAATGGTGCGCTGCTCATGGCGAAAGAAAGTCTGTTGCAGGCCTTACGGGAGGCTCCACCGGCGGAACGCCCTCGCCTGGTAAACGCCCTGAAAACATCTCAAGGTTCTGTACGGGTAGCGATGGCGCTCTCCGATAACCTGCAACGTGTCGTGGAAGAGGTGCTCGCGGTACTACCACAGGAGCCGTTCGAGATTCGGGGAGCGACATTGACCCGCGGTTTGCAACAGGCGAGCCTTGCCCTTTCCCTTCAGCCGGATATTTCCTTGCAACTGATGATCCAGTCACAGGACGCCGCAGCTGCCCAAGCGTTGGCCAAATTGGTTGACCAAGCTATCGCCTTTGCTGGTGATATCAGCAGGTGGGCAACCGAGACGATAGGCGAAGACGGATTGGATAAACTTACCACCTTGCTCCGACCACAAGTCAAGGAAGATAGATTTATTCTGCAACTGGATTGCAAGCAACTGATTGCACTTATGCATAGTGTGTTCATCCCGATGGGGCAAAAGCAGCGTGAGATGTCTTTAAGACAAGCTTCGAGGAGGAATATATCGAAAATTTTATCAGCTTGCTACAAATGGGCCCGTAAGCACCAGAACGAGTTTCCCCCGGATCTTCAAACACTGGTGGACGATGACATGCTGGAGCCGAAGATGCTGATTAATCCTCTGCGACCGGAATTGGGGCAGAAAGGCTACGTATATCTGCGTCTTGATGCTTCGATTGACAAAGTTGGTCCCATGAGGATTGTGATTTATGAAGCCCATGAAAAAGACTGCGAAGGCGTAAGTGCGGGCTTTGCGGACAGTCACGTGGAATGGATGCCGTATGAAGAATTCCGCGAACGGATGAAAAAGCAAAAAGAACAGGACAAGTCAGCCGAAGTCAAGAAAGCTGATAATTGACCTTCGCCGGTTGGCCTTTTAATCTCTTGGGGATGTGCCGTTATTGCTCGAACGTGATGGATGCAATAGCGGCACGTCTCCACCAATCTTGCCGTCACCACATCTTCAAATAATAAGAAGCTCGTTCGACCTTGAGGGGGATCGAGCTGGCTTGGATAACCAGGGGCGGCCTTTTACAGTCAGGCTTATAGGGCGACGCCCGGTGTGGGCACGACTGCGGCCCAAGAACGTTCAGTTCAAATTCCGCATCTTATGGCGAAACATAGGAAAAAACTAAACGTATTACCGGTATCAATATGCCGATAATGGTAGCGTGGTAGTAATATGTTAAGGCATATAAGATGCCTTTGTGCCTTTTTGGCGGCATGTAAGTATTTATAAAATATGATATTATGGTTATCATGAGGCTGTGGGGGAGCTTTTTGTTGTTCAGGGGCAGTTGAGAGTATCGCTCATCTTTTCTACCAACAGGTTGCATTTCGGTTGGCTAGAAATTTTATAGCGGTGCGGATGTTATTCAGTATCAGGGAATGGTTATGTCTGATGTAGATTGGGAACAGTATGCGAAGCCACGATCGCTGGGGCGAAACCGTCTGGTCAGCGAACACCATCAGCAAACAGTGTTGGACTTCCTGAATTTTTTTGCTGACAGGCCGGTTGATCTGAAAGTTTTGGATATCGGATGTTCAGCCGGTTTCTTTCTGGTATTGCTCCGTGAACTCGGCTTCAACGATATTCAGGGATTTGATGCATCTGAGAATTTTTGCCGGCAAGCACAAGCGAAGGGTTTGCAATGCCAGGTTCGAGATATAACAGATGGCTTGGAGGATCCCGAACGAATTTATGATGTAGTTCTACTTATGGACATAATCGAGCACTTGCCTGAGCCGGGCGAGGTATTGCAGAAGATCCGCAAATCTTTTTTGAAGCCGGACGGCCTCCTTTATACTACAGTCCCAATCTACGATAGCCTGACAGACAAATACATGCGTTTGAAGAACAGGCAAACAAAATTGGAACAGTCTCAAAAACACGATCCTACACATGTTCAGGCGTTCAGCGAAAAAAGTTTCAAAGAGTTGGTCAGCCAGTCTGGTTTTAAAGTCATAGAATCAAAACGATTATATTGTCAACTTCCGAAAAAGGTTCCAAAAGGGATTCGTAATCTCGTCAAGCAGGTTTTGCCGAGCAAATTAAAAGGTAAATTTCTGCGCGTTGTAGCAAGGCCGGAGGAGTCGAAGGAGCATAAATGACAAGCTGGCAGTGACATGGAATCCAAACCAGCAAAACGTTTAGTATATATCGTCGGTTCCGGCAGGAGTGGGTCCACTTTACTCGATTTACTTTTGAATAATAGTAAGTGGGTTCAGTCGTTGGGTGAGGTACATAAATTGAGCCTGTATGCTCGGACTGAAGGCTCTTGTACCTGCGGATTGCCGGTAAGTCAGTGCCCGTTCTGGTTGAAGGTTGCTGCTGAGGTTGCTCGTAAGAAGAAGATTAACGCATCGGCGGAAGAAGTGTTGAAGACTTATGATCCTATGATGGATAAAGTCCGGTTTTTCAGTGATGTGCTGGAAAAATTTTCGCTGAGTCTGGGGATTCGGAGTTTTTATCGTCGCGGTATTTACTACGTATCCGGCAAACATCAACAGGCTGCGGAGAACTCCTTACGCTGGTATGAAGCCATAAGGGAGGCGACGGGGTGCCCGGTGATAATTGATTCGACTAAAGACCCGAGGCGGTTAAAGATTTTGTATCTGAACGCTCCTGAATTGACAAGAATCATTTATATGGTGCGTGATGGTCGAGCGGTAGCAGCCTCGCATATCAGACGCTTGGGTGTCAGTATGAAAAAGGCGGCGAAAACTTGGCTACGGGCTAATCGCCGGGCCCTCTGGGCTATGCGAGGTATCGAGCCGGAGAAGATTAAACGAGTGCATTATGAAGATCTTTGCCGGCAGCCCAAAACGGTTATGCGCGACGTTTACGATTTCGTGGGTTTGCCGCATGAGGATACAAAACCGGTTCTCGATAAGGCCGATGCCCATAATATAGGCGGCAATCCGATGCGATTCCGAAAAAATGAAAAAAATATTCAATTGGATGAACGTTGGCGTAATGAAATCAGCCTGAAGGATTTGATGGTTTTTGAGAAAGTTGCCGGAAACTGGAATCGCTATCTGGGTTATGACTCGGAATCCTAATGTTACCATAAGCAGAGATATGGCATGGATAAACACAAATTTATATTCATAGGTGGGCTGCATCGTAGCGGGACGACAATACTTGCAAAATGCCTGCAGGAACATCCGCAGGTCAGTGGATTTGAAAATACCGGTGTCCCCGCGGATGAAGGTCAGCATCTGCAGACCGTTTTTCCCATTGCCAAAAGATACGACGGGTTGCGCAAGCCTGTCTTCGATGAGCTGGTGGATCATATTTCAAAACGCGTGGACAGAAAACGCAGGGGGGGGATGGGCAGGTTCGGTTATGATCCGGATGCCCACATGACGGAAAATTCTCCATTGATAACAGAAGAAAACCGCGAAAAACTATTTAACGAGTGGAAGGAATATTGGGATACGGAAAAACCGGTATTATTGGAAAAGTCCCCGGAAAACATGATACGTATGCGTTTTCTGCAGGCTTTGTTTCCGGACTCTTATTTTATACTGATCTGGAGGCATCCCATTTCTGTTTCCTACTCTTCGTGGAGGTCGAGTAAGACGACCTTCCATGCGATGCTGGGACACTGGCTGCATTGTTACCAGCTGGCCCTTGAGGATGTGAGTCATGTGAGACGATTCTTTACTCTAAAATACGAACATTTTGCCGAGGGCCCGCAGTTGTGGATAAACAAACTTTGTCAATTTTTGGAGTTGCCTGAATTTGAGCTTAAAACCGGTATCCGTGGTAACACCAATGAAAAATACTTTCACAAGTGGCGACGCTTTCGGAAGATTCCGTTGGCGAAGTCCTACGTCAAATACCTTGAAAAGAAATTTGAAAATCCTTTGAACCGGTACGGATACAGCCTTGAGAGATTAGCTTACGTTGGCGAGCCGACCGAGCAGCCGCAGTGACGATTACAAATTTGTTGATCAGGAGATTGTAGCGGCGAAATTATCATTACTGCCGGCAATGACAAGAAATAATTGAGCACCATTTAAGGTTGTTGTTCAAGATCCACGCGGGCAACTCGCAATTGGCCTTTGACAAGGTAATATCGATGCCGTCGGTTGGTAAGTTCCGGATTTATGGAAAGGTTGGTCATAAACATGACGGTTCCGCCAAAACAAGATTATGATAACGTCTCCTCCAGGTGGTAGCGCTTATACAGTAAGGTCGGGATTTCGGTTGATGCTCCGGGTTTGCGCTAAGGTTCGGTGGAGCATGACTGGGTCGGTTTTTCACGGGTAATGAACCAAACAGAGCTTTCTGAATATCTATGAGTTTAATTCGCAAAGGCGCGCTTAGTTTTGGCGGCACAATGGTGCGTACCGTATTTGCCACTTTGACAGGTGTATTACTGTCACGGTGGCTCGGCCCTGATGGTATCGGCCAGTACCAGCTTGTTATAAGCATGGTAACGCTGGTCGCCACTGTTGCTAATCTTGGTGTTGCTCAGGCTTCTGTTTACTTCATAAACAATCGTCGGGAACCAATCGAAAAAGTTACCATTTCCAGCCTTGCCTACGGAATATTTTCCGGAATAGTGGTTGCGATAGTAATATTTTTTGCCTTGCAAATAGAGTCATTTTTCGGCCATATCTCGTTGTGGACGAAAGTGATGCTTTCGGCGGGGATAATAGTACTGTCATGTTATATATCCCTGTTGCAGACGTTCGTGGCACTTTTGGCAATACGCAGGCTTGTGTTTCTCAAGACGCTTAAGCCGGCCATGTTGTTAATCGGGGCGGCGTTGATTGTACTTGCGGGCGTAGTGGATGTGGATTCCGCTCTTATAGTGAACATTTCCGCCTTTTTGATACCCTTTCCCGTGCTGATTTGGCTATTGAGGAGCTATATTGGTCACTATACACTTGTGTCGTTGCAATTGATATGGCAGATGATAGGTTTTGGTGTACAGGTATCGGCATTTAACATCATTCATCTTATAAATATAAACCTCGGCCTGTATATGGTTCGCTACTTCATGCATGATGATTTTACGTCCGTAGGCCATTACGGTCGGGCTACTGCCGTGGCAAATATGCTTATGCTCATTGCCATATCGGTAGGACCGTTGTTTTATTCGCGGTGGTCAGGCTTGCAATTGAAAGAAAGGCTTTTCCAGGTGGCATTCGCATCGCGTTTGCTCCTGTTAATAGGATTGGGCTTGGCGATACCCATCTTCATATTCGCCAAATGGATAATAGTGGGGCTGTACGGGGCTGAATTTATTGCCGCGGTAACACCCTTGAGAATATTGGTGCTCGCGGTTGGGTTGAGGTTTATGATCTCGCCGACAGCACAATTGTTTTCGAGTTCGGGGCACCCATATTGGAATATAGTTGTGGTGGGATTGATCCTGACAGTGATGTCGGTATCCATGTATTTCTTGGTCCCAACATATCATATTGTCGGTGCCGCCATAGCGGTTACATTGTCTAATTTAAGCGGTTTCGCACTCGGGTATGGCATAGCTAAGTGGAAGTATGATCTTCCACTGTTGGAATGCTTTGCGATACGGTGGGCGGATACCCGATACGTCTGGCGTAAATTGTTGAAGAGAAGCTAAGATAAGAGTAGATAGTCGAGGTACGCATGGGCCAGAATATACTATTGGTGAGCCCTGATTTTGAACCTTCCAGCGGGGGCATTGCGGAGCTTTCCTACCAGATGGCCGAGGGGCTGTGTGGTCGTGGCAAGAACGTGACGGTATTTACGAGTCAACACAATTCTTTCGACTTTAGCGACTATCCGTTTGGAGTAAAAAAATGCCTGCCCAAACCACCGGCCGGAGTAAAGAATAAGTTGCTTTTTGTGGCAAAGTTGCCCCGACAAGTGCGGTGGTTGGCTGAGTATGTAAAATCGAATCACATAGACTACATTTTCGTTACCAGCTGGTTGGGAATGTTCCGAACGCATATTTTAAGCAAATGTAACTGTCCGGTTGGATATTACTTTCATGGAGATGATGTTGTTTCCATGCTTGATGCTCGGGGATCGAAGCTGAGAATACAGAGTTATATCAAAAAAGCTGAAAATGTATTCTGCAATAGTCGGTTCACGGCAGGAAAGCTAAGGGCCTTGTGTAACGGTGATATTGAACCGATCGTAACCGGTTGTGGGATTAATGTTGAACAAATGACGCCCGCTTCGGATCGGGAAGAGTCCCGCAAACACCTGGGCATCAGCAAGGGACGGGTTCTGCTTACCGTTGGCAGACTCGTGCCGAGAAAAGGCGTGGATATGGTTATCCGCAGCATGCCCTACCTTAAACAACGATTTCCGGACGTAATGTACATCATTGCTGGGGATGGACTATATCGACAACAATTGGAACAACTCGTGGACGAAATGAACCTCCGGAATTGTGTCCGTTTCGAAGGCCGATTTGAGCAGAATTTATTGGCGGATTATTACAACGCTGCTGATATATTCATAATGCCCAGCCGTTATATTCCGGGGCGAAGCGTGGAAGGCTTTGGAATCGTCTTCCTGGAGGCCGGATTTTACGGCCTGCCGGTTGTTGGCGGCGACAGTGGTGGCGTGCCGGACGCCGTGGTGCATGAACATACGGGGCTATTGGTAAACCCGGAGAGCACCGAGGATATTGGGCGTTCGGTCGAGCGGCTTTTTGCAAATCCGTCCTGGGCTCAACAGCTGGGCCAAAATGGCAGACAACGGGTATTGGAAAGTTATAATTGGTCAAATATAGTGCGGAAAGTCGATGGACACATAGACGTCGCCATTAAGAATCAAGGTGCATAGTGCAGTTATTTGGATTCTTGGCTTTAGGTGTATTCGCCATATTTGCGGTGTGGCGCCATCGCTGGCTGTTGTTGACGTACACGGCTAGCCTGGGATGGGTACCGTACAAAGCCGGCAGGGACGTCTTGGGCCCGGTGGATATGGATGATTTTATCCTCTTGGGAGTTTGTGTGCTGGGCTTTCCTCGACTTCTGAACGCAGGTTTTCGACCCGGCAGATTAGGTAAATTCGCTGTGGCGTATTGGCTGATAAGCCTTGCCGCCAACGCCTTGACTTGGTTTGCATTTCCCGGCTTAGGCGCAATCATAATCCGACAGATGCTTAAAGACTTTGCCGTGATGACATTTATACTAATTATTGAATCAGCTTTGAGAGAGAAGTCCTTTGTCCCCCAATTGGCATGGGCGCTTTTAGTGGCTGGTATCGGGGCTGCTTTTACTACGCTGGTTGACTACTGGTTCCCCTCTTCACCTTTAAGCCAGATGTGGCAGGAATATACTAAGCTGGCGATCACCGGTGGCATTCAGAGATATGGGGGAATTCTTGCGGAAACATATATGGCCGGTAGCTTGATGATGCCTATACTTGCAACATCGCTTGTCGTTTTGCTTTTCGGAAAGCAGATGAACAAGTATCGGCCATTCGCTCTCGCTGCTATACCATTAGTCCTGATTGCTGTGTTGGCTGGTCAGTCCCGTTCGACGTATATTGCAATTATGGTGGTTTTGTTACTGGCTTTTGTAAAGCCTCGTTACTTGCCGCTGGGCATAGCATTTGTTGTGATCATATATTACACAATCTCGGCCAGTCCGGAGCTGAACGAACGATTTTTCGGCAGATGGGCTAGAACCACCTCGGGTGTCGGGGGCCGAATGGATTTATGGATTCACTATTTGCAGCATGCACCATTGCGCGTATTTATTCTGGGAGAAGGTTTCGCTGGAATGTCCATGCGCGATTTTGCAGGACATATGTCCTATATGGAGGTCTTCGCTGATGCGGGATTCATAGGCTTGATACTATTTGTTTCGTTGTGGTACCATATATTAACTGCTCGTAAACGAATCGATTACGCCGCGGAGACACGGGGACAATGGGTAATAGGTAAAGCTTCAATTTGGATAGCAATATCTTTTATGATCTCCAGCGCGGGTATCGGTCTTATCGTTAATAATACATATCGCCTGGTTTTTACGCTGTGGATGGCAATAGTATTAGCTCCGGTTTGGGAGTACGGCAATACAAAGCGCGCCGAACCGACACTCAACTACAAGCTTCCGGAGTATGAGCGGCGGAGACGGACTTATAATAATTCTATATCCTGTTAATGAGATAATTTGATGCGTGTATTATTCCCGATAGAACGAGTAGGTGTAGAGGGTGGAATGCAGCGCAGTACGCGCCTGTTAATAAAATATCTGGCCGATACAAAGCTGGTGGAATGCGCTGTAATGTTGCCTGATAATGGGCCTGCTGTCGATTTCTATGGCCAGGCTGGAGCAACTATATATATCTCACAGAAACTGAAAAACTGGCCTTTGAATGTTGGCAATCCCGTGCAGAGTTTGACTGGACTCTACAAATTTCGAAGCGAGCTGGATAAAGTTATTCAGGACTTTCAACCTTCCGTTATTAATACTAATCACCTGCCTGCTGAAATATATGTAGGAATAGCTTCTTTGGGTCGAAAAAATTTTCCCCGTCGTGTTTTTACCCAGCGAGGCAATGAATATTCGGGTATAAGTTGTCACGTGCTCAAATGGGTGCTGAAAAGCGCGGATAAATGTGTAGTCACCACAGAGTATCAGAAGCAAGTGACCCAGAAATTTCTCGGTGTACCAGGTAGTAAGATTAAATTGATTCCAAACTGCACGGAAGTACATCTCCAGCCGGACAACGATCGGACTTATAGGAAAAAATGGGGTGTTAAGGATAACGAATTGTTGTTTGGTATGATAGGCAGCATCTGCCCAAATAAAGCACAGATGACTTTGTTGCGGGCCGCGGCAATGTGCAAGGATAGCTTGCCCAACGCAAAATACGCGTTTATAGGTAAAAGGAGCCGTGTGACTCCGAAGTACTTGGATGAATTGGAAGCTCTGATTGAGTCTTTGTCGATGCGCGATCGCGTTATATTACCCGGTTTTATAGAAGACGTTGCCGGAGTAATGCGGTCCTTGGATGTGGTTGTTTCGGCATCGCTAAAGGAAGGGTTCGGAAGAACGATAATAGAAAGCTGGGCTGCCGGCAAACCGGTAATTACTTCTGATGCCGCGGGGCCTAAATGTCTGGTGCATAATGATGTGGACGCGCTTATATTTACAACTGAAAATTATGAACAGTTAGCCCAACAACTTGTGCTTATGAAAGACCAATCCCTTCGTAATCGGCTGGGTGACGCTGGTTATAACAATGTACTTAATCAGTATGATCCACGGGAAGTTGCACGGAAGTATATGCAGGTATATAAAGAAATCACGCATAATATAGACGGCGTTAGTGACGTTACCAGATAATCCGCGGCACGTTTTAAAATCGGGCTTATAAAGAATGTTAATAGTTATTTTGGCACATGCACTGCGTAGCGGTGGAGGAGCTGTAGTAGGACGGAATTTTGTCAACGCCTTGAACTCTATAACCAATCAGCGACATAAATATATTGTAACCATACCGGGCAAGTGCGGCTATGAAAATATTACCTTACCTGACGGTGGACGGTATGTTACGTGCGGCGATCCCGGTTCTAAGGTAGCTCGTATCCGTTTTGAAAAAGAAATTAAACGAAACGTGGTTGAAAAAGAAGCGGATGTGGTCTTGGGGCTGGGCAACCATGGGCTTACTCATGTTCGTTGCCCTCAGGCGGTTTTTGTGCAAAATGCATATCTTGTTTACCCTTCTGATTACTTTCCCGGTGCGGACCTTAAAAAACGTATGCAGATAAAACTGCAGCGGCATTTGCTCAAAAAGGTGCTCAAAAGTACCGAATTGTTATTTTGCCAGACCCCCGTCATGAAAAAGCGTTTAAGTGAATACTATGGCTACGATTCAGAGAATATAAAGCTGCTTCCTAACGCCGTTTCCGGTATGCTGACGAAGTCGCCATGCCGCCAGTCCCAGGAAAAGGCCAAGGGAGTAAAAAAAGACAAATTTAATTGCTTGGTGTTGTCCAAATATTATGTACATAAAAACCCCGGTATTATTGTAGAAGCGATAAAGCAGTGCCCCGAAAGGTTTGATGATTTCAACTTTATCACCACGGTATCGCCGAACGACAACAAACAAGCCAAACGGTTTCTTGAACAGATTTCTGAGGACGAGGATGTCAAGGGTAAAATCGAAAACGTAGGGTTTATTGAGCATGAGAATCTGGCAGAATATTATTCTGATGTGCAGTTGGTGATTATGCCTACCTTGTTGGAAAGCTTTAGTGTCACTTACCTCGAGGCTATGTACTTTGGCGTGCCTGTACTGACTACGGATCTGGATTTTGCACATTACATATGTGGACCGGCGGCTGCTTATTATGATCCTTGGAGCGCAAAGGGGTTTGCCGAAAGGTTGCTGGAAGTTTATGGCAATAAAAATATGCAAAATGAACTGGTGCAGGCCGGCAAACTGCAGTTCCAAAAATTCGATCACAGCTGGGAAGATGTGGTCGTCTCAACGGTGAATGAGTTGGAAAAGATCGCTCGGCCATAGTTCTGGCATACGGATCGAAATTGGAAAACAGAAAACTTAAAGAGATCGGTCAGCTGATAAAGGATAGATGAGCATCTGGGTTGGTGGCTTGTCTTGGCGTCCCGGAATAACGGGCTGTAATTCGCATGATGGCGCATAGTTGTGACAATCTGAGCAAAATCGCCGTCTTTAGCGGTGTTTAATCCCCCAAATCCAAGAACCCTAAGTAGACACAGTTAACTTGGCTTTGTCGTGTTAAATGCATACTCCTGTACGGAAGTTTCCTGGGCCTGATGAAATCACCAATGTATAAAAGCCAGCGCGAAAAAGACCAATAGATATACAAGAACGTGCTGTAAATTATGCCCATCCGGCGGTTCATAGCCGATCTTTAACAAGTGGCGCGAAAAAGAAAGATCAGAATGTTGGCCAAGGTCCAGAATGAGCGTAAAGTACTTCGGCAATTGGAAAACTCCCCTCAGCCTAAATACCGTTAGCCTGAGCTGGATAAATACCATTGGAGGAGTTGAATGATATCAGAAAAACGTAAGAAAGTTGTCATAATGGCCCCGACGCCCGCCCCGTATAGGGCCTTTGAGTATGATTATGTTCAGCAGCAATTACGAGAGGAATACTCGTTTCATGCCCTGTTTCTGCAGCAAAGCTGGTCTGCAATGCAGTGGGAAAATGATCTGCCGAAGCTTACGAGCTGGGAGGTTCTGCCGCAAAGTCGTCTTGCAAAGGTGTTTGGAGACAAAGGCAAAATAAGACGTTTCAATAAAGGGACGATCAAAATACTGAACAGTATTAATCCCCACGCAATTGTACTTCAAGGTTATGATGCGCCGGCTTTATGGCAAGCCTATCGTTGGGGGATTAAGAAACGAAGAGCTTTGCTGTTCCGTTGTGACTCGAATATCGCTAAGGAAAGAGTAGCGAAGGCGCATTCTTTGAAAATGGTGACGAAAAAAAAATTTCTTAAAGGTTTCTTCAAACGAATATCAGCATTTCTTACTATTGGTACCGCTAACGAAGAGTATCTGAGTTTTTATGGCGCCGACCCAAAGAGGTATTTCAGGACGAATTTTGCTTTTGATTCTGAAAACATATCCCACTTGGCTCAACAGGAAAGACAAAACGGCAAACCATGGAAAAAAGATTTTGGTATAAAAGCCGAGACGGTTGTGCTGTTTGTTGGTCGACTTATCCAGCGAAAGGGAATTGAGGGATTAATAGAAGCATTTAAATCAATACAAAGTGAATTTGATGATATAGCCTTTTTGATCGTAGGCGATGGACCGCTAAAAATTTTAATTGAGCAGCAAATCGCGGGCGTAAGAAATATTCACTTGGCCGGCTTCAGGCAACCCGATGAAATCGCTCGCATCTATGGCTGTTGTAACTTGATGGTAGTGCCGAGCTGGGAGGAACCTTGGGGATTTGTAGTATGCGAAGCCTTGGCGTCAGGCTTACCTGTAATCGCTACTAATACTGTGGGTGCCGCCCGGGATCTGGTGATACCACAAGAAACGGGAGATCTTGTTCCGTGCAATGATGTCGCCGCGTTAAAGGAATCACTGCGAAATCTATTACGCAAAAAAGATCTGGAACAAATGGGAAAGAATGGGCAGACGCGGCTTATGAATTGGCAACGTGATTATAATGTGGCCACGCAGTACCAGAAGGCCCTTGATTACGTACTATCAAATCAGAAAAACTGACCGATCAATAGTAGCACATATTAGGAACAAATATGAAGATATATAAGTACAATAAAAATTATATAGTCATTATTGGATTTATTATTTCTGCATTAATATTGTTCGTGCCTTTAAATACTCCCATATATGCAATAGATATCAAAGGCGTTAAAAACTTGGCTGTTATTGACCCGGGTTCGTTATCTCGATTTGACAGAAATGGTGGCAGCTTCCTGGCAAATCCGGAGGTATGGAGTAGGCCCGGTGAAGACGGCGATATCAAATACAATATGCTGCGCCCAGGAAGAGAAGCAAAAGTATTTTTTACTCCGTTTGGTGTCGATAAAAACGGATTCTGTAATAGCGATATGGTGCTGGAGGTTATTTACCGTGATGATATCGGATCCGGCTCGAAAGATAATATCGGCGTGGAAAGTCGGCTGGATTATACCCGGCCGAATCAATATTTTATGGTCGGCAGTTTGCGAATGAATAAGACCGGCCGATGGAAACAGGGCTTGATATTTTTTGAACGCACCCCTTGGCAAATGATTAGGGCTATTGATGGGTATTTTCGTTTCAAATTGGTTATGCCCGATGTTAAGCAGCCGGTACCAGTGAGCATGGTGAGTCTTTACCGCGTGTCACACGAAGAATTTGTAAAAATGCGGGACGAATACAGAACTCACCAAGGTCGCGGATTGAAACGAATTAACTTCAGTGATACAGATTCATCTGCGGATAAAAAAGAATCCGATGTAAATGACTTTGTAACATATCCGGTGTTTTTTATGAAGCCGGTGTTTCCGGACAGTCCGGTCCCACCCGAAACGGTGGGCAAAGGGCTGCATTGTGAAGAGATAACGGGATATTCCGAGCCGGTCAGTTTCGTATTGCATAGCTTTAAGAAGCTTGACAATGTGTCTGTTGATGTAACAAATCTGACTTTAGAAGGAAACAAGATCCGGGCAGATAACATAAACGTTCGCAGGGTGCATTATAACGATCAAAGATGGGGGTGGATGACCCAGAGGCGATATGGGCGTGTCCCTGATTATTTAGGCTTTTCAGATCCCGTATTAACCATAAAAGCAGGGACCAATACACAGTATTGGCTGACCATAAAAGTCCCGGATAATGCTGTTGCCGGCACATATAGCGGCAAGGTTAGAATAAATGTGGATGGCGAGTTGCGGAAAACCTTGCCACTGACATTGAAGGTGTTTGATATCAAGGTTCTGGATGAAGGTCTGTATCATATGGTGTTTCACAGTCCCTTTATGCGGGATTACCATCCCGATCCCAAATCGGTGCTCCTCGACATGAAAGAGCATGGACTGGTGCCGATTTTTTATCCACCTTCTAGAATCATTAAGACAGCGGATGGTCTGGGCTTAAAGGCGGACCGATTTGCTGAACAATTGCAGGTCTTTCGGAAAATATATCC
>CAZMVS010000158.1:0-13968 GCA_964569525.1 uncultured Planctomycetales bacterium | reverse complement strand
ACCGAACTGGAATACAACATTTTGGAACAACGTTTTCCTCCGGACCGGCGAAAACGCTTAACCTTCCAGAAAATCGGCGATCGGGTCGGCTTGAGTAAGGAACGGGGCAGGCAAATTCAAAACGGAGCCTTGCAAAAATTACGCGAGGTGCTGGAAGCGGATCCCGTATTACAGTAAGCAGATTTGTATCGTGGTTTGATATAGCGTCTATCTCTTCCCCAGAAAAACAATGAGTTGAGTATGTAAAAACGGCTCCAAATCGGAGCCGTTTTTTTATCCCATGAGAATCCCGCCGGTCGGATCGGCAAAGAATAGACCTTTATTCGACAATGCAAAAAGGTCAACTCGGACCACTTGTCATGAAGTCAAGGCCCGGTCCATACGCATAGCAATTTCCTTCAGGCGGCGACGGTCCCCGCCGGGCATCTCCGCCGTTGCCCACCCCTTATAATTAACCTCCCTAAGAGCGGTCATTATCGCCGGCCAATTGTTATCCCCTTCCAAGAGTTTGACATTGAAACCTTTGCGCAGTCCTTCCTGGTTACATTTAGACCGGCTGAATTCCTTAATGTCCAGTTTGACGATGCGCTTGCCTAAAATGCGTATCCAATCTTCCGGCCAACCCCAAGGCATCATGTTCCCCGTATCCAGATAAGCGCCCACATATTGTGAATCAAGTTCGTCGATGTAACGGGCCATCTCCAACGGGCTGAGCAGGAAATTGTTCCACACGTTTTCGATCAGAATCTTCAGCCCGAACTTGTAGCCGTAAAACATCGCTTCTTTCATCGCTTCCTGGGAACGAGTGTAGGCGTCGGCATAAGAAACCTTTTGGGT
Source organism: uncultured Planctomycetales bacterium (assembly GCA_964569525.1). GTDB lineage: Bacteria > Planctomycetota > Phycisphaerae > UBA1845 > PWPN01 > JAAYCU01. The sequence continues at coordinate 13,131 of CAZMVS010000158.1, read as the reverse complement.
CACCTTCCCCGGCACGACCAAAACGGAACTGCCTCCATAATAGGCGGCGTCGTTGGCTGCCGTCTTGAGAATATCCATACCTTTGGCTCGCACTTCCGGGTCAGGATCAGTCAGCGGATATTCCCAGCAGCCCCAGTCCACCACGCCGTGGACCTCCAACCCGGTCTTCTCCCGGGCTTTGACCACCGCCCGACGATCAATATCCCCGGTATCAATCTCCACCCCGTCGAAGCCGAGGTCTTTGAGTAATTTGAACTTATCCTCCAGGGACAAATTTTCCTTTACCATGTGATACTTGACGGCCTTTCGGATGTTCGGATGCCGCCGGCCGGTTGGCACCGGTCCCATGACAGGCCCTGTTGTGGGTTGATTACAGGAGGCAACGGTAACAAAAGTTCCGCTGAAAGCGGCAGCGGCACTCTGTTCCAGAAAACAGCGTCGGGTGATTGATTTGGACATTTTGCTCCCTCGTAAATGCGAATCCAAAAGTCTCTGCTTTAATGGGTGAATTGAGCAACGATGATAAGCGGTCCTTATCGGGTGTCAAATAAGCAAACATTTATCAACCGGATGATGATGGTTATAATCTGTATATTATGATGTGGCAAAGAATTTCCATCTCCTGTCAGCTTCAGAACGGCGCTTTTCGGGACAAGCAAACCGGTCTGGGCTGGGCGACCCTGGTGACCGCCATGCAGGTCGCTTTCTGCCTGACGCGGATACCGGCCTGTTACGCCGGCGAACCGCCTATTGCCGCAGCTATCCGGACTTTGCCGCAAGTCCAAGACCACCCCAGCCGCAAACACATGAAATCGGCATCCAGGCCGACTCACACCTTCTTTATTGGCCAAATCTGCATCGCCGCCGGCATGGCCGTGGTCACCCTGGCCTTTTGGTTACATATCATGCATGTCAGCAGATGGATCGGCTGGTGAATGATCTCCCAAAAACGGAGGTCGGTTCATGATTCATCGAAATTACCCTTGCAAACGAGGATTCAATCGTGTCAGTTGTTGAGATACCCGGCAAAGTTATCCGAAAAATTTTCGGTTCGCGAAATGATCGACTGCTAAAGCGTTACGGGTTGGTCGCCGATCAGGCCATGGAATTTGCAGACGCCCTTCGCCAATTAACCCCGGAGCAACTCCGGTCCAAAACCGACGAATTAAAAAAACGCTTGGCTGACGGTGAAGATGAAGAGAGCATTCTGCCCGAGGCCTTCGCCGTTTTGCGGGAAGCCTCCGCCCGGGCCAGGGAACACCGGCACTTTCATTGCCAGCTCATTGGGGGACAAGTGCTCTATGAGTGCAGCGTAGCTGAGATGCGCACCGGGGAGGGGAAAACTATTGTCTGCCACCTGGCGGCCTACATGCAATTTCTCAAGGGGAACAAAACCCACATCGTCACGGTCAATGACTACCTGGTACGCCGTGACGCCGAGTTTGCCAAGCCCATCTTCGAGTTATTGGGGGCCACCGTCGGTTATATCCAGTCCCAGTTGGATCCCGGCGGGCATGAAGGCATCCGGCAACAAAATTACGCCTGCGATGTAACCTATGGCACGAACAGTGAGTTCGGCTTCGATTACCTACGCGACAACATGAAAATCCGTAAGGAGGACCAGGTCCAGGGTTCGCTCGACTTTGTTATCGTGGACGAGGTGGACTCCATCCTCATCGACGAGGCCCGAACACCTTTGATCATCAGCGGCCCCGCCCATGACGATACCAGTCGCTACAAATGGGCCGACCAACTGGCTCGCTCGCTGGTCCGCAAACAAAAATCACTGAACCAGGAAACGGCCCGTCGGCTACAGCAATGGGGAGACAATCCACCGGAACAAGCTTTGCAGAATCCCAAGTTCGAAGACGCGGTGAAACGTTTCCGTGTGGACCCGGACATGCTCACCGAGGACGAAGCCGAGGCCATTGGTCATCGGCAGTCATACGTGGTCCAGAGGGATCGCAAATCGGTGCATCTGACCCACGACGGGGTGGCCCATGCCCAGGATGAAGCGGGTATTGGCAGTTTCTACGTCGGGGCCAACATGGAATGTCCCCATCTGATTGAGAACGCCCTGCGGGCTCACGTGGTGTACGAGAAGGATAAGGAATACGTGGTTCAGGATCGCCAGGTGATTATCGTGGACGAATTCACCGGCCGATTGATGCACGGGCGGCAGTGGTCCGACGGTCTGCACCAGGCGGTGGAAGCCAAAGAGTCGGTTCCCGTCAAAGAAGAAACGCAGACCATGGCCACCATCACCATCCAGAACTTCTGCAAGCTTTACAAACATCTGGCCGGCATGACCGGAACCGCCATGACCGAGTCGGAAGAGTTCATGAAAATTTACAACTTGGAAGTGGTTTCCATTCCCACCAACCGCCCGGTCAACAGGCTGGATCATAACGACAAGATTTACGGCACTATCCAGGGCAAGTACGAAATGATCGTGGAAGAAATCCACGAAGTGCATCGCAAGGGTCGGCCGAACGATCCCTTCCTGCTGGCCGATTTGTTCAAACAGTACAAACCAATTCTCCAGGCCATGCCGGATGGTGAACAAAAGGAAGCCCGCCTACAACGTATCGACCAATCCCTGGAAGCCTTCAATCAGGCGGAAGAAAACGATACCCAGACAACCCAGCTCATGCTGGACAATTACAATTTCATCTTCGCGGAAATGGCCCGCGGAAGACCGGTCCTGGTGGGTACGACCAGCGTGGAAAACTCGGAGAAGCTCTCCAACCTTTTGTCGCGAACATACGGCATCGAACACGAAGTGCTGAACGCCAAAAACCACGCTCGCGAAGCGGAGATCGTAGAAAAGGCCGGCCATCGTCACCCACCGACCCGCGGTCAGGATAAAAGCCTGCTGGGCAACGTCACCATCGCCACCAACATGGCCGGCCGGGGCACGGATATCAAACTTGAAGTCGGCGTGGTTAACGAAAAATGCAAAGTGCCGGACAACGTGCGGGAACTCGCTCCAAATTGCCCTGAAGAATCGCTGAAATTGTATCCTCCGGGTAGTACCAAGTGTTGCATCAATTGCCCGGAATATGATCCCGCCTCCAATTGCGCTCACTGCTTCAAGCCCAAACTGGATCCGCGGTTCCCCGAACTTGGGCGTAAAATCTGTAAACAGAACGCTCCCTGCGGTCTGCATATTGTGGGTACGGAGCGGCACGAATCGCGACGAATCGATAACCAGTTGCGCGGTCGTTCCGGCCGACAGGGTGATCCCGGCTCCAGCCGCTTCTTCCTCTCCCTGGAAGACGATCTGCTCAAGCTGTTTATGCCCGACTGGATGCTCAAGATGATGGAGAAACTCGGCTTTTCCGAAGGAGCCAGCCTGGAAGACAAGCGCATTTCCAAAGGCATCGAACGGGCTCAGAAAAAAGTTGAAGAACGCAACTTCGGCATCCGTAAACATCTGCTGGAATGGGATGAACCCATGGACTACCAGCGGCGTTCCTTCTATTCCGAACGTCAGCAGATTTTGGAAGGCCAGCAACTGAGTGATCTGATCTGGCGGATGATTAACGATGCAATAGCTGAGGCGGTCGATGATTACCTCGCTGCGGACTATGCCGCCCGGCGTATCAGCGACTGGTGTAACAGTACGCTGGACGTCCCCATTGAACCTGACCTCCTAGAAGTCGAGGACGTGGACTATCTTAAAAAACGCATCCGCCAAAAGGCCAAGGATGAAATACAGGACGCCATTCGCACCTCGCTCGGCGAATATATCGACGAGGAAGAACCGCCCTCAAACTGGGACGTCGGTGGACTGCTTAAATGGGCCGGCCGTAAATTCAACGTCAACGCCACTCAAAATCAGTTGCGCAAAATGGATCCCATGGAAATCGAGGATCTACTGATCGCGGCGGCAGACGAACATTACGACCAGTTGGATCTCAGCCCCATCGAAGTGTACATGGATCCGCGGTACGGCCGGCGGGCTCTGGCGGACTGGGCACGGAACAAGTTCAACATCAGTCTGACCAGCGAAGAAGTGGCGGAAGGATCACCCAACGAAGTTACCGGATTGATTGGCGACAAGGTCAACGAAGCCTACACCCGCCGCGAACTGGTATATCCCGTCGAGTCGGCCATGGAGCAGGCCTTTGCCTCTGCCGGCACGGATAACGTTTATGCCTTACAGTATCTCGTCCACTGGGCGAACTCTAAATATAACACGGGCTGGACCACCGATCGGTTGAACGGAAAAAGCCCCCAAGCCATCGCCGATGACCTGGTGTCCGCCGGGCGGGAATTTCTCCAGGGCGGAAAACTGGAAGCGGAAGTCGATCAGGCCATGAAACAGTATGGCCATAACGGCGAGCTAACCGAATGGGCCGAGCAACGTTTCGGAAAGGCCCTGGATTTACAGGCGATGGGTCAGCCCGACAATGATCCGCGGGAGGTGCTCATCGAGGCCGGCCGACAGGTCGCCCGCTGGGAATTAACTCAACTCGAGCGCTACGTGCTTTTGCGCATCTATGACCAGGGCTGGAAAGATCACCTGTTGGAAATGGACCACCTTAAGTCAGCCATCATGCAACGGCCTATGGGCGGTGACCAAACCCATCCGCAAAGTCAGTTCGCCATTGAAGGGCGGGACCAGTTTGAACAAATGTGGAAAACTATTCGTAACCGGGTGACCGATACTATTTTTAAGATCTCCGGTGGCGTACAACAGGCCTCCGCTACCGACAACCGAATGGCCAGAATGCAAACTCAGCATGAGGAGGCCACCAACGCGGGCCTGGCCGGTGCCGCCGAAAGTCAACAGGCCGCCATGCGAGCCCAGGGTGAAGGCGCCGCAAAAACAACCCGAATTGTTCGTGATCAGCCTAAGGTTGGGCGTAACGATCCCTGTCCCTGCGGATCAGGGAAAAAATACAAACATTGTCACGGGAAAAAACAGTGAACTATTAACTGCGACTTTCACCGGCCGGAGCTTGCCGACCGTTTTCAATGTGGAACCGAGGCAAAAGCCTGTTTGCCGGCCAACAACAAAAGGAGCGAATTATGCCCCTTGATGAAAATCGGTTTGACGAAAAGTTCTTCGATCGTCAACAGAAAAAGAAAAAACAACGCAGTCAGCAGCTCGGCGAAGAGGAAGAGCCCCTACCGCCGCCGGTCGAACGTATTCATGCAGATAAAAATGCCGTCGGACGCAACGATCCCTGCCCCTGCGGATCGGGAAAAAAGTACAAAAAATGTTGCGGTCGTAAATCCAACGGCTGATCTATCGGAAAATTGGAGAACAGTGTGATCAATATGAACAGGGGCACAATCTTTATTTCAGCAATGAAACTTTCCAGAATTCAGAAAATCCTGACGACCTTGGCCGCTCTGATCTGCACCTTGTTACTGCCTGCCACTGTCTTGGCCGCCCAGGACGATTACCAGTCATTTGCCGGCTGGATCCATGAGCTGCTTGGGCAAATGAAAACCCCCCTATTCTGGTTCGGAATTTTCGCCCAGTTCATGTTTTTCATGCGTTTTATCTGGCAATGGATCGTCAGCGAACAACGCCGCCGCAGCACCATCCCGGTCGTTTTCTGGTATTTTTCACTGGCGGGCGGGGTAGCCATGTTCATTTATGCATGCCTGCGGGCGGATTTGGTCATCATGTTGGGGCAAGCTATGGCCTGTGTTATTTATACCCGGAACCTGATGTTGATCTACGGCCGGGCGGCCCAGCGAAAACAGGCTGGCTTATCTTCCGAGGAACTGGGCTCTTCGGTGGATAACAAAGATTTACCAGATTGACACAAGCTTATATATAGCAATAATTTAAATGTGGTTCTGGAACCAATCGGAGCCCGATCTATAATAGAAAACAGGTGGGCGGTAATGTTGGCGCAAAAACAAATGATGCAGGAAGACATCACCTCGATTGTCATTTTTTGCATTATTTTGATCTTGGCGATCTTGTTGATATGGATCGTGTATGGTTTTGCCCGAAGCCGCTTCACCAAGACGGAAAAGCGACCTGCTTCTTCCTTCTGGTCTTTGGACGATATTCGTAAACTCCGCGACCAAGGGCAATTAAGCGAGGAAGAATACAAAAATTTGCGGGATATCGTTGCCGAAAGGAGCACGCGGGAAACCAAAACGCCCACCGCTCCAAAACCCAATCGGCCGGCAACACCCGCAGAAGATAACGAGGAGGGCGAAATCGTCTGGCAGGCGGAAAATCCCCATAATCCGCCAAAAAGCGATGACGATAACCAATCAAATGTATAAGATAAAGCGGTACTATTTTGATCTATAGAAAGCCCCGCGCCCCTGACGATAGAATCGGACGGAGCAAGGAAATTCGAGTTTATTGAATTTTTGCTTGTATTTTTGAATCGAGAAAAGAAAACTTTGGAACACTAGCACCATTGGAGAAGAAATTTTATGCCAGGCTCATCACGGAGTGGTAATTCGGGCGGGGGAAATAAAGGCGGCGGTCGCCGTACGACGACCTGCAGCTTCTGTGGAAAAACCCAACGCGAGGCCGGCCCCATGGTCGAAGGCCCCGGCGACGTATATATCTGTTCCGCATGTGTGGACCTCTGCCACAACATCATCAAACAGGAAAAACGTAAAACGGGTCCTTCCCGACACCTTGGCGGAACCATCGCCACACCCCGCCAAATCAAGGAATACCTCGATCAATACGTCATCGGGCAGGAGGCGGCCAAGCGATCCCTGTCCGTTGCGGTCCATTCCCACTACAAGCGTCTGGCCCCTACCGATACCGCTGACGAGGATGACGTTGAACTGGCCAAGTCCAACGTGCTGCTGATCGGGCCAACCGGCTCGGGAAAAACCCTGCTCGCCCGAACCTTGGCCCGCGTGTTAAATGTCCCGTTTGCCATCGGCGACGCCACGACCTTGACCGAGGCAGGTTACGTCGGCGAAGACGTGGAGAATATCCTGCTTCGCCTGCTGCAAAATGCGGATTATGACCTGGAAGCCGCCCAGCGGGGCATCGTTTACATTGATGAGATCGACAAGATTGGCAAAACCAGTCAAAACGTCAGCATTACCCGCGACGTCAGCGGCGAAGGGGTGCAACAGTCCCTGCTGAAAATGCTCGAAGGGACCGTTTCCAATATTCCACCCCAAGGCGGACGAAAACATCCTGAACAACAGTACATTCAGATGGACACCACACACATCCTGTTCATCTGTGGCGGAACCTTCACCGGCTTGGAGGAAATCATCAGCCGACGACTGGGTCAATCCGCTATCGGTTTTTCCAGCGAAATGGGCGAAACCGTTCAAGTCGCCGAACGGACCAAAATTTTCTCTCAGGTCTCTCCCGACGACCTTGTAGAATTTGGCATGATTCCGGAACTGGTCGGACGACTGCCAGTCATCACCAGCTTGGAACCTCTGGGCACCGATATCCTGGTGCAGATCCTAACCGAGCCGAAAAACGCCCTGGTCCGTCAATATCGGCGTTTCTTCGACATGGAAGGTTGCGAGTTGGAATTTACCGAGGAAGCTTTGAAAGTTATCGCCAAGAAAGCCCTGGAACGAAACACCGGGGCGCGGGCCTTACGGGGCGTCATCGAGGAGATGATGCTGGATATCATGTACCGTCTGCCAGAAGAGGGTAAAGGCGGCAAATACATGGTCACCAAAGAAGTGGCCCGCAAAGAGGCAGACCTCTTCGATCAGCGAGTCCGCCGCAAGGAATCGGCCTAAAAGACTTGGGCAAAAACACAAACCAACAAGGGTGGGCTTTTCAGTCCACCTTTTTTTGCGCCTTAACAGAAATTCCACTTCCCGTACAGCGGCCAAGGAGCCAGCAATAGCGATGCGCAAACCCTTTTATGGCTTTGCAACCGCTGCATATTAATAAAACTTGTCTATTCAAGGTGCCGATCGGGATCAAAATTCTGTTCCGTAGAGTCAGAATCTCGATCCACCGGATGGGCTTCAACGTCGATAACATCGTCGTCCCGTTGTTCATGGAAACCGGACATGTCGAAATGATGCATTTCGATCCGCGTGGAAAAACGCTTTTTGAGATACGCCCGAATGCCCGCCCGGGCCGGGGGGATCAATAATGAAAAACCAATTACGTCGGTCATAACCCCCGGCGTGACCAGCAAGGCACCCGCCACCAAGATTAATAAAGCGTCAATCAGACGATCGCCGGGTAATTGTCCGGCCTGCAGTTCGTTTTGCAACTTGATATATGTACGCAATCCTTCCCGCCGAGCCAACCAGGCCCCCACCACGCCGGTAAATATCACCAATGCCAACGTGTTGGCCGTACCAATCTGCGCATCAATTTTGATCAGTAAAACCAGCTCGACGAATGGCACTAAAATAAACAACAAAAGCAAGTAAAAGAACATGAGCTTCCCATCTTGTTGGACAGCAATGTCACTCATTGCACATGGCAGTGATTATAGATAGACGGACAGCCTGTCAAAAAGGAAAGTCAATTGATATTTTCTCGAGGCGTTCCCAGGCCTAGCTACCTTGCAGGGAACGTTGCGGACCGTACTTTTTATCCCTTTCCTTGCGTGTCTCGTCAGGCTGATTCAACTCGGGATGGGTTTTGCGGAACAGATCCATGCCCATCGGCTCAGGAAAGGCCTTTTCAAAACTTAAACCGACACGCTTGCACAACCGTTTCAATTCGGGGGCCAGGAAATCGTAACAGCGCTGCTTGACCTCCGGAGCCTCGGCGAACCAGACCGTGGAAGACATCGATAAAGGCGTGCCGCTATACAGGATAAACTGGGCCAACGCGTCGGCCCGAACCTGGGCGAATTTCGGGAAACGATATCGTCCGTAAGCGTCGCCGCCCTGTAACTCCTGGAACCGCGTGTACGCCCAGGCCGCGTTCTGGATGGCCGCCCGATAATCACCGTCCCGCCCTTCCGCCAAAGCGTAAAAAGCGTTATTAAAAATCTGGTACAGCAACGTGTTAATCGGATTACGCGACTCCAGGTATTCCTTGAGATCCTGCTCAATAAAATAATCCAACCCGTTTACGTACACTTCCTTGGTAACATTGGTGTACGGATGCTTGTAATTCTTCGCCAAATAGTCAAGGTATTTCTGGGCCTGATCTTTCTTACCTTCGAAATACAACGCCGACACCGCCAAATGCAGATTGTTCACGTGCCCGCTTCGTATAATATCCGCCGTGATCTTTCCTTCTTTGGCTGCTTTTTCACCCTCTTTGGCATGCCGTTTACCTAACTCAAGATACTTCTGGTGCATCGCGGTGATAAAGCGGGTATCCGGCAACTGACTGTAAAAAGACTGCATGTAATTATCCGGATTGAGACGAAAGATGATCCGACCGTGCTTAGCCAAATTAGCCAAGGAAAACAAAACAATCCGGTCGGTGTTGAGAATGTCGAACTCCTTGGCAGTCTCCATCTCCAAACCTTTATCCACACCATAGGTCGCCCAGTAAATGGCATGGGCATAACAGGTACGCCAGTCCAAAGGCAGGTTCTTCACGCCCAACCGGGACATACACAACTTCAACATGAATTGTGGATCCATTTTATACTGCTCACGCAGCACCTTGGCGCGAAGACAAGCTAGCAAGGCATCGAAATCATCTCCCGCCGACTGCTCGAAGAAGCTGTATAATTCCTCGGGAACATCCTTTGGTATAACCGGCGTCTCGCGCAACTCGTTTATTTCCCCGGCCAGTAGATACTTCGTAAAGGGCAGGAAAAACTCCTCCTCCAAAGGATGATAAACGCGCTCAGTATTCGTCTGCGCAAAAACGTCAATACCGAGATCCTGCAATTTCTCGACAAGCTTGGCGACCGCGGGACGTTGCTTGATCAACTTCGACACGGAATGCGGGGCCTCCGCCACCGGCCTAAACCAGTCAATCACTTCCTTGTCAGGAACACCCGCCGGCGGCTTACCCAGCAGAATCTGCATGATACCCGCCCATTGCCTCTTGTAATCCCAGTGAAAATTATCCGTCTTGCCCCCGATTTTGTGGAAATAAGTCCAACCTAATTGATGATACAGGGGGATGGTTCGCGGATTATTGGGAATGCCCTCGTCGCGTAATAAACGAATCCCATTGTAAACCCACTGCCACCGCTCCTGCGGAGTGTGCAAGGCCACCGAGATGTTGTACGCCATGTTCCATGACTGAAAACTCCATACGTCCGGGAAGCGTGGCTGGAGGGTACAAATCCACTTGGCTAACTGATGGGATTCGTAATACTTGCCTTCCTGCTTGAGATTCTCCGCCCGAATCCAAAGCAAGTCCACCGCCAGGCCGCGAAACGTTCCGCCGGCCGCACTAACCCAGGCATATTCCGGAGGAAGTTCCTGGTAAATCTCCGAGGTGGTCACCAGACCAAGATCTTTCCGCTGCTGGTTGATCGGCGTCTGCAACCGGGCCGCCAGGGCAATACAAATCCCCGCCCCCACGAGCGCCGCCAACTGAATCCACGTTGACCGCCGCTGGGCTTCAACCCGTTCAACAAGGTAATGACCTTTTTCTACCGTCGTGGACACGTCTTGCTAAACTCCGCAGCTCATCTCACTCTCGAATACCAACTTCACACCACCACGCGGGCCATCTCGCGCTTGGTAAAAATCAGGCTACCTAAAACGCCCAACACCAAACCCTTGAAAATAACCAGCTCCACAAATGAAACGATCACCCATTGCAACGTCACCACGCGCCCCCCGAGGATGTTATCGATGGGATCGAATTTCGAAAAATCAGGCACCATCCAAACAAAACATCGACCGAATAATCTCGTGAAGGGGCCGAAAATCCACAACGGATCCTCGGATGCCGCACTGATCGGATTAACCCATTGCAGCGCGTCCCCCAGAAACCCCGAACTGATCGCCACCGTCAATATCAAAAAACAACCGATACAAGCCACCGGGAAAGATAGAAAACTGGAAAGCAGCAATCCTACTGCCGCTAAAAACGCCAGCCGACACCAGATAATGCATAACCCCCGAAACACATTCCAATGGAAAGTCCCCACCTCGTACAACAACTGAATGCCATCATCACCTTCGAACTGAATATATTCTTTGGGACTCAAGTCGGCCAAGCGAATGCGCAAAGTTCCATCCTGCTCCACTGCGTACTTGGGGATGGGAATTGTGTGAAATCGCTCCGTGATGAACTCCGCCGACCGCTGGGGTGTTAATGTGTTTATCTTATTTGGATTCCCCGCTTGCCACCCGAGCCGAACGATAACATCGTCAGCACCACTCGGACTGACCGGCTTAAACCGCAGGTGCAAATAGCCCTCCGCCTCCCTGTCTACCAACAGGCCGGTGAATTCATATTCCTGAACCTCGCCCGGATACAAGGCCCGCCACGATTGCCTGTAATTACGCCGCTGCTGGTTACGCAAATCCTCGATACTCTCTACCCCCAACTGCTCTAAACGCCCCTCCTCGCTCATCCGCCGTTCCCAGGCTTTTACCGCCTTTTCAAAATCAGGCTCCTTTAAATAAGCCCCATGGCGAGCGGTCAACACCTCCGTCTCCAATGCCTTACGGTCATCAGGAACATCAGTAGGCCGACCTTGCAAGTACCAGGTGAACCCCACAATCACCAAACCGGACGCAATCAGCATCACAGTATTCAACACCACGATCCCCAACCACTTGCCGGCAAAAAAATGCCAGCGAGGGATTGGCTTGCTGACCACCATCATGATCTGCTTGGTGCTCACCTCGTTACATAAGGCCGCACAGGAAAGAAAAATCGTCAACAGGCTCAGGAAAAAAGTCACCGAACCCATCGAGTAGGCAAGAAAACTCTGTACCTTGCTTTTAAGGGTTACCCCGTCGCCGGCCACGGTGAAAGGCAGCACCGGCAACAGAAACAGGATAAGCACAATGAAGACCAGGGCGATCTTCATGCGAATGCCTTCCGCGATCATGTGTCGGGCTACCGCCCAAATGCGCGACATACCCGGTAACTCCTAGTCCTGGAATATCTCATGTAAAACCCCGGCCGAACGGGGCTGACGAAGTCACTGCCCGTCCGGTTTCTGATCTTGGTCGGACTGCTCAGGCGAACCATCTGAATCTAACAATTCGTCGATGACCCCGCGATCTATGTTGTCATCCTCTCGAACGGGCGTGCCTTGACCTCCGGTAGGCTGACCCGGTTCAGACGACCCGCCTTCCTTTCCTGAGCGACCCGCCGCCGAATCCTGCGTTTCTTCAGGCGAATTTTTCGAAGCCGATGATGATGCGCTTGAGAGCAACTCGCCAATGAGTTCCTTCGCCTGTTCCTGCTCGCGGGAAACTTGTTCCACCTGCTCACCGCCGGTCGTCTCCTCTTCATCGCCGAGGGATTCCGCCGCCGAAACCAGCGACTCCACAACCGCTTCCCCTTCCGGCTCCGCGGCAGCCAGGAACTCGGCGATCCGCCCACCCGAAGTCACCCCCGAAGTGGCATGACGATCCTGCTGGGCCTGCTGAACAATGTTCAGGAAGAAATCCTCCAGCCGATCCGTGGGCGTGGACACGCTCACTAATTCCTTCTGATCCTCGCTTTCCACCAACTGACGAATCTTATCGACGGTCTCCTCACTCAACCGCTCGGTGATGATCTGGGTAAAATCCTTCTTGCTCAGCAACTCATGGATGTCGCCCATCACCTGTTTACGACCGCCGTACAATACCGTCACCCTGCTGCAAACATCCTCCACGTCCGCAAGCAGGTGACTGCACAACAGGATCGTCTTCCGCTTCTCTTTATTGAGAAACTTGATCAAATCCTTGATTTCGCGGGTACCGATCGGATCCAGGCCGGTAGTCGGTTCGTCAAGAATCAAAAGATCCGGATCGTTAATCAAAGCCTGGGCCAAACCGATCCGCCTGGCCATCCCCTTGGAATACTCGCCTACCCGTCGGCGGGACTCCCGGGCCAATCCCACCATCTCCAACAACTGTTCAACGCGCCGCCTTCGCTCGGACCGGGGTATGTGAAACAACTGCCCGTAATAATCCAAAGTCTCCCGGGCATTGAGAAATCGATACAGGTAGGATTCTTCCGGCAGGTAACCAATTCGCTCTTTGACCGCCACGTCGGTCGGCGGACGGTTTAGAATCTGAATCCGCCCCCGCGTGGGATAC
>CAZMVS010000157.1:0-14424 GCA_964569525.1 uncultured Planctomycetales bacterium | reverse complement strand
ATTCCTTGTGTCCACGTGCACTCCTTCCAGTAGCCAACCGCCCACTTCTTCACTATACGCTGGAGGCCTTGCTCAAGGCTGGTGCAGATGAAGCAGTTATTTGCGCGAACGGCGACACTCAGAAATTCAAGAAGTGTCTTGGCGAGACAAACTATCGAGGCATGCGTCTGCATTACGTGAAGGACCAAATGCCGCGCGGGCCAGCGGGTTGCATTAAGGATGCGTCGCGTCTAATGAATGCTGACGTATATCTGGTTCTGGAGGGTGCCTTACTGCCAACGGTGAATTTTGCAAACCTGATGGAGAAACATTGTGCTTCAAATTCCGCGTTAACCCTCGGTGTTGACGGAGCGATTACGGGGCCAATCCGGATAAAAGATTATTCACCTTCTATCTTGGGTATATATGCTATTTCTACAGAAGGTATCGAGGATATTCCCAGTCAAGGTTACCAAGATATCAAGGAGGGGCTGATCCAGCGTTTACGAGAAGGGAATAAACCGGTTCGGACCTGCCCGCTTGAAGGATCGGCTCCAAGGGTAACGGGACCAGAATCCTACCTGGCCATCAATCGTTGGGCCATCCGGGAAATCGCGGCAGGTCGATTTCATTTGCCGGGATATACACAACGAGGAGAAAGCCTTTTCCATTTTTCGGCGGAGGTGGCGCCGAGCGCCCAACTGGTTGGGCCGGTCATAGTGGGCCCTGAGGCGCGGATTGACAATGAAGCCATCGTTGTCGGCCCTACAAGTATTGGCGCTTTGAGCCGAATTGAAGCGCAAGCGGTGGCATGCTCGGCAGTGGTATGGGACCATGTAGTGATTTCAAAGAGATGCCACGTTGATGAAAGCATCCTCACCAACGGTATTGTGGTACCCGAGGGAGATGCGATCATGCGTGACGTGTGTTTGCCATCACCTGGCATTCATGCCTACAAAGTCAAACACTTGATGCGACGGGTATCACATAAATTTCATAGGTCCTCTGTCTCAAATGAGGTTTTATTAAGCTCCGTAGCAGCACAAGGAAGGCCATCGTGGATCAAGACGAAGTGGCGCCGTGTTTCGCGAAAGGCAGAACATCAATTTCAAGGGTAACCCATGCTTAGACTCAGCGACAACCCGCCAATGCTCTATCCCGCAGACACTAATTTGGAGGAGGCGTCGGGGCGATGGTGGGTCGCTCATACCAAATCGCGAAATGAGAAGGCATTGGCCCACACGCTACGAAAATGGGATATGCCTTATTATCTGCCCATGGTTGAGAGGATTCATGTGCGGCGGAATCGGAAGGTGCGATCGCTTGTGCCGCTTTTTCCGGGATACCTGTTTTTTACGGGTGAAGATAACAATCGCTACCGGGTCATGACCACGAATCGAGTGGCCAACGTTATTCACGTGGAAAATCAAGAGGTTTTGAGCGTGGAATTAAGCCAGATTCACAAGGCTATTGTTACGGGTGCGGAGTTACAGCCTTATCTGGGCATACCAAAAGGTACTCGGTGCCGCATTACCAGTGGGGTATTTAAGGGATTGGAAGGGATTGTGCTGCACATGAAGGGCAATACGCAATTGGTTTTGCAGGTGGAGGCGTTGGGGCAGGCGGTGGCATTGGAAATCGACCTGGCCATGGTGGAAAAGGTTTATGAAGAACCGACGAACTGAAAATCGCCTCACGTCCAACCGATACGGACGTGTTGAAAGTCGAAAGCTTGAAAAATTAACGAACGTTTTTGTGCAGAATTCCGTGGAAGAGATGTTCGGAGAGATGCGTAACGAATACTGTTCTTGAGGTAATGGTAGCGCGCGACACGACCAGGAGAGGGCCAAAATGATTGAAGGGGTCAGTACCAAAAATTTGAAAGTCTTATGTGACGAGCGCGGCCGACTGATGGAGATGCTTCGCCGCGACGACTCCTTTTTTAAAGGTTTCGGGCAGGCATATATGACCACCGCTTATCCGGGTGTGGTCAAGGCCTGGCATTATCACCAACATCAATGGGATCATTTCGTGTGCGTAGCAGGGATGATGAAGGTGGTGTTGTTCGATGCGCGGGAAGATTCACCGACGCAAGGCGAGGTGAACGAGTTTTTTATTGGGGTACATAATCCCATTCTGGTCCAGATTCCCCCACTTGTTTATCACGGATTCAAATGTGTCAGCGATTACGAGGCGGTGGTTATCAATTGCCCGACGGAGGTGTACAACTACAAAAACCCGGACGAGTTTCGCGTGGCGGCACACGAAACCAGCATCCCATACGATTGGGCGAGAAAGGATGGATGAGCCATGAAAGGCGTAGTGCTAGCCGGTGGTCTGGGCACTCGATTGTGGCCGCTGACGCGGGTGACGAACAAGCACCTGCTGCCCATTTATGCAAAACCGATGATCTACTACCCAATCGAATGTCTAATCAATGCGGGCATTCAGGACATCATGATAGTAACCGGCGGGGATAGTGCGGGGGATTTTCTAAAGTTGCTTGGCAATGGTAAGCAATTCGGCTTGGCAGACCTGCATTATACCTACCAGGAAGGGGAGGGTGGTATTGCTGACGCACTACGGCTGGCGGAACATTTCGTCGACGGGGATAAGATCGTTGTTGTGTTGGGGGATAACATCATCGAAAACAATATTCGCAAAGCTGTGGGCGATTTCTTCACACAAAGTCGAGGAGCCAAAATCCTGCTCAAACAAGTGGAAGACTCCCAGCGATTCGGGGTGGCGGAAATCAGGGGCAACAAGGTCGTTGGCATTGAGGAGAAGCCGACCAAGCCGAAAAGCAATTACGCAGTCGTCGGAATTTACATGTATGACGCGCAGGTGTTTGACATCGTGCGCGATCTGAAGCCCTCAACCCGCGGCGAGTTGGAAATCACAGACGTGAATAACGCTTATATCGAACAAGGAACGATGACATTTGAGGTTCTGGATGGCTGGTGGACGGACGCGGGGACCTTTGATTCGCTGCTTCGGGCCAACAGCCTGGTGGCCGGCGGCGGGGCCAACCATGTCCAAGACGAAACGGAACCAGTCGAAATGGTGACGACCAGCGCAGAGTAAGGAGTCCGTCAGTGAAAACCTGGATGGTGACAGGAGCGGCGGGATTCATCGGCAGCAACTTCGTTCGCCAGGTGCTGGAAGAAGAGCAGGTGAACGTGGTGGGATTTGACGCGCTGACTTATGCCGGGAACCTGGCCAACCTGGCTGAATATATAGGCCATCCGAGATTTCATTTTATTCGAGGCGACATCTGTAACGCCGAGCAGGTCAGCCAGGCGATGGCCGACGTGGACGTGGTGGTTCATTTCGCCGCGGAAAGCCACGTGGATCGGAGCATCATGGGTTGTCAGGAATTTCTGCGTACCAACGTGCAAGGTACCCAGGTGTTGCTGGATATAAGTCGGATGCGCGGGGTGGCGCGCTTTGTACAGATTTCCACGGACGAAGTGTACGGTTCGCTGGGAGCAGACGGTTTCTTTACGGAACAAACTTCGCTAAGCCCGAATAGCCCGTACAGCGCTTCCAAGGCATCGGCGGACATGCTGGTCATGGCCTATCACCATACGTACGGGCTACCGGTAATTATCACGCGTTGTTCTAACAATTACGGCCCTTACCAGTTTCCGGAGAAGCTGATCCCCCTGTTTATCACCAATCTTTTGGAAGAGAAAAAGGTTCCGGTTTACGGAGACGGATTGAACGTGCGGGATTGGATTCATGTTTGCGATCATTGCCGTGCCGTACGCAAGGTTATTCACCGAGGCAGCATCGGGGAAGTGTACAACATCGGGGCGAACAACGAGCAAACCAACCTGGCCATCACCAGGCTTATTCTGGAGATGTTGGGATGCGACGAATCGATGGTGAGCCACGTCAAGGATCGGCCCGGCCATGACCGGCGATACGCCATCGACAACAGCAAATTCAGTCGGGAACTTGAATGGCAACCCCGAATTACATTCCGGGAAGGATTAGCGGACACGATCAAATGGTATTGCACGCATCGGGCATGGTGGCAGCAGATCCGTAACGGGGAATATCGGGATTATTACATAAAGCAATATTGCCATGTCGGCTAATATCAACCAACGAGGGCGAATTGATCTTTGCATACTCGGTGCACGAGGTCAGCTTGGCCAAGACCTTGTTTGCCTGGCAAACGAAAAACCGGGATATAAAAATCTTTGCGCGTTGGACTATGAGGAGGTGGATATTACCGATGCGGAAAGTGTGGGCCGGATCCTGCATGAGAAACGGCCGCGGATAGTAATCAACGCGGCAGCTTATACTGATGTGGACGGATGCGAACGGAAACCGGATATTGCCTGGGCGGTGAATGCGGAGGCACCTGGATATATCGCTCGAGCCTGCACGGAAACGGGCTGCAGGTTGATTCACATTAGTACAGATTTTGTTTTCGACGGCATGAAACGCGCACCGTATGAACCGGATGACGCGGTTAATCCGCTCAATGTTTACGGGCAAACGAAGGCTGACGGTGAGCAACAGGTTCGCCGCATGGCGAAGGATTACCTGATTGTTCGGACCAGTTGGCTGTTCAGCAGCTTCGGCACCAATTTTGTTAAAACCATTTTGCGATTGGCCGGCGAAAGGGAGGAGTTGCGGATCGTCAATGACCAAATTGGCAGCCCGACTTATGCGCGCGACCTGGCAAACGCCCTGCTGACAATGGGAGAGGGCAGCCTGCAAGGAATTTATCATTTTTGTAATAAAGGGGCATGCAGTTGGTATAGCTTTGCCAAGCGAATCATTGAACAAACCAAACTGGGAGTAAAATTTTCACCAATTAGCAGCGAAGAATCGCATCGGCCGGCAAAGCGTCCACCCTACTCCGTGTTGAGTACGGAGAAATTGTCCTGCAAGACCGGTTTGCGTCCCAGGCCATGGCAAGAGGCCCTGGATGAATGCTTGGAGCAACTCGCTGAGGCGGGGATTATCGCCCGACCGGCTGGAATGATCGCCAAGGATATAAACCGATGAAAATCGATCAAATACAAGCATATCAAGAACCTGCTTCCGGCCAGGATATTATGTTGGCCCCGGCAGAGAACATACAAGGACCGGACAACGGCGTGCCGGAAATCGTTTTGCTCAAAACGTTGCAACGGCGCTGGTTGACCATTCTGCTGGTTTGGGCGTTGGTCGTGGGCATATTCGTGCCGTACGTCTGGATAACCAAGCGGTTGACTTATACGGCAACCGCCCAGGTACAAATAGTGGCCAGTGTGCCGCGAATTCTTTTCGAAGATGAAAACACCCGGGTAATGCCTTTCTTCAGCCAATACTTGAATACCCAAGAACACTTGATCGAAAGTCGCAAAGTCCTGGAAGCAGCCCTCAATCACCCTGAAGCTCAAGGTTTACCACTTTTGGAAATCCAGGATCCGGTTTCCGCCTTGCGGCGATCGCTGGAAGTGGAGGAGATTCAAGGCACGCATTTACTAGAGATGGGAGTAACAGACGTTGAAAAGGAGACAGCGATTCGCCTTACCCGCGCCGTCGTAGATGCATACATGACCAGTGTGGTACAGGCCGAGGCTGAGGAGCAGAAAAAAAAGCGGAAAATACTGGAGGAGGAGCGGGCACAGGTCAAAGCCAAGCTGGATGCGCAAAAACGACAAATTCATGAATTAGCGAGCACGTACGGGACCGCAACGGACACGATTCTGGATCTGCTCCGCCAAGGCATCGTGGAATCATCGTTGGAAACAAAACGCGAGTTAGAGCGGACCAAGCTGGAAATTATTCAACTCAACGATCGCCTGAAGCAACTCAAGGAGACTGGAGCCACCGAAGTGGCTGCCGAAGACTCGGTGGCTGATCGCCAAAAAGCGATCAATGAGGATCCCATGGTTCGTTCGCTGCAGGAACAATTGCTCAAGGTATCGGAACAATTGGTTCGCCTGAAAACGGTGTTGACGCCGGACAATCCGCAGTTCAAGGCAGTGGGGCGAAAAAAGGAATTGTTAGAGAAAGAACTGGCCAAGGAGCGTGTTCGAGCAGCGGAGAAGGCGAAAGAAAACGAGGTG
This sequence comes from uncultured Planctomycetales bacterium, assembly GCA_964569525.1. Lineage (GTDB taxonomy): Bacteria > Planctomycetota > Phycisphaerae > UBA1845 > PWPN01 > JAAYCU01. Next base: position 8,371 of record CAZMVS010000157.1, on the reverse strand, counting down.
GAGTTGCAGCAAATGCTCGCCAAGGAACAGGAAGCCACTTTGAAACAAAAGTTAAAAGCAGCAGAAAGACGACAGGAAGCGCTGGAACAACTGATCCACAGCCATGAAAAGGAAGGCATGGCCCTCGGGCAAGTCGGATTGCAGATCAAAGCCTTACAGGAAAAATCGGAAAACACGGAGAACAACCTGCGGCGTATCGATGAGCGGATCCGCCAGTTAGATATTGAAAGTCAGCGTCCTGCGCGGGTCACCGTGGCTTCACCGCCGGAGATTCGGCCGGACGGCATTCGCGACAGTCGCATGAAATGGACGGTGATGGGTATAGGCGGCGGGCTGTTTTTGGCCATTTTTGCTGGGTTATTGAAAGATCGATTGGATCCGAACCTCCGCAGCCCAAGGGAGGTGGAAAATTCCATGGGTATTCCCTTGTTGGGGTCGGTACCTCGTTTAAGTGAACTGAAATCGGGGCGTGTCACCCAGGAAGATTTCGTAGAAAGTTACCGGATGGTGCGGGCTTCATTGGCGGGATTGAGTGCCGACAAATCGCCGCCGCGAACCATCCTGATCACCAGCGCACACGCGGGTGAAGCCAAGACCAGCCTGGCGGTGGGACTGGCTTCCAGCTTGGCCGAGCCGGGGCAGCGGGTATTGCTGATCGATGGTGATCTGCAAGCTCCCATCATCGGGAAGTTACTCAAGGTCCATCCTCTGGACGGCCTGGCAGCGGCGCTTCGCGGTGATCGTACGCTGACTGAGGCGATTCTTCGCTCTCCGTTGAAAGGAGTGGACGTGCTGGCAACGGATTCCAACGGAATTTATGTTCGCCAATATCTCAACAATAGCAACGTGGAACAAATCATCAAAGAATCTTCGGCAATGTACGATTACGTGGTGGTTGATTCACCGCCTGTTTTAGGATCAGCGGATGCGCTTTTCTGGGCCCAAAATGTAGAAGGCGTGGTTGTATCGTCGCTGGCGGGTCAATCGGATACAGCAGCCATGCGGTTAGCCTATCAGCGATTGCGGACAGTGGATGCCAAGATCCTAGGCGCGGTAGTCGGTAACGTATCATTGAAAGACAGCTACTATTCTACCAGCGGTTACCGTTACAAGGATTACGGGGCGAAAAAAATGCGTAACAATGGTTCCGGCTATGTTCTGATGTTCCCTTCGTTGCCGGGAGACGGCTCCTCTAAAACAGTAAAGGATGTGTAACAATGAGAGGGACACAACGCACACAACTCCAAAAGCAAAAGGTGGTTTCGGTTTATACAAAGGTTTGTAATTTGTTTTTGAGCATGGCGATCATGGTTATTTCATCATCCTGCGCGCCTGAAGACACGCGGATGAGCGTATATGAGTACCTAGCCATGCAAGAGGGCCGGCCGACAACTCAACCGGCTACAACTCAGCCGGCGGTCCAACCCGTGGCGAGTCCGTCGGCGGAACTGCTCCCTTGGTCGCCAGGGCCTTATCGCATTGGCCCGGGTGACATAGTAGAAATGAACATCAGCGGTCTTGAAGAGATCGGCATGCCCGGTTCATATACTTTGCGAGTCAGCGAAAACGGGCAAGTTCGTTTGCCCACGGTGGGAGAGATAAACGTGGCGGGGTTGACTTTGGATGAACTCGAGGGAAAAGTGCGTAAAGCTTATGTGCCCAAGTATCTTCAAGCTACGCAAGTAACTACCAAGATTGCTGAATCGGCGATGGGGGAAAGACTTTACCATACGATCAACGTTACGGTAATGGGAGCAGTATCGACACCGGCCAGTGTACAATTGCGGCGTGATAACAGCAGCGTTTTACAGGCAGTCATGGCAGCCGGCGGGCCGAATGAATTCGCTTCGGGAGAGGTGACCTGGATCCCCGCAAGTAACCCCTCGGGAGCAAAGCAATTCAAATTGTATGAGAAACCCGACTTGATTCGGGCAGCGCAGATTGGACGCCTGCAGCAATCGGACGTGGTCATCGTGGAACGGCGGAAGAATGATTTTGTTTACGTGCAAGGTTTAGTCAACGCCCCGGGACCCGTTCCGCTGGGCCCTGATGATAATCTGACGGCCATGCAAGCCATTGCCTCCGGGGGAGGCTCCCTTTTGGCCTTTTCACCCAAGGAAGCGACGTTATATCGCACGAAAAAAGGTGGGGAAATTCTACGAGTCAAACTGGATCTTGCCCGAATGCGAGCAGGCGAGGATCCGGACATTATGCTTGAACCGGGGGATATTCTCAACTTGCCCCATACGGTTGAAACCCGGGTTGAGGAATTCCTGGCTAAGGCCTTTATTTTTCGTTTTGGTTTGGACACGACGTTTAATCCCTGGACACATTACTATTTCAAGAAAGATCGAGAGGTTCGGCAGGGACAGGATAACGGCTTTTTTGGAACGTTCGGAAGGTCTCTTATTACGCAGGATTTGACACCATTATGGACCTCCTCGTCTCCTGTTTCGCCCTGACTTGGGGTAAACGTTTATGACATGAGGGCAAGCAGTATCTACAAATAGCTTACAACATTTAGTCACGGCAACTTCTCTACATAATGATCGATAAAAACAGAAAATCCCGAAGATGGAGAACCCTGTTACCAAACGTATTACAAATAGATGGGCTTTCGGGTCATTTATTATAATAGCTCGTAAAGATTTATTACTGTAATTTCACAAGTATAACATCTTGCGAAATGACGGTCTCAGGAGATATCTTGAGTTAATATGTCATTATCCAAGTAGATAGATTTACAAACAACCGCTCAATTTAATATAATTGCAATACTTTATTTTGCATGCTTGTCAGCCTGATACACGAATTTAAGATCCATTTCATTCCCATGTTTTCCCCTCTTAGTAACTTGTTGAATATGCAATAATATCCACGCAAAAGAAAGAAAAAAAAGACCATATTCGTCTGGTCTTGCTTTGTCCGTAGCGCTATTATATTCGCGAAAGGGGTACGGTAAGATCAGGAAGAGTTTTGCAAATTGAAGATCGATTTGCCGGCCTCTTGTGGGATACGGTGAGGTAGCAGAGAAACACAAGGCTGACAAAAACCCTCCTGATTGCAATTCCGGACCCCGGGGTTTTGGCGCAGACGTCCAGACATTTATTCAGTTCACAAGACCCTCAATACACAAACAAATGGGCGGCGAAACATGCCGCTGTGATACGCAGTCCTTTCCCAAAAGGTTCAAAAGCTGGACCTTAGGCGAAAAGGCCCGGTGGGGCAAAGGCAAGAAATTTCAAAGGCGCCCCACGGGGACAGGGTTTGCCCTCTCTTCGCATATTTTCTGAGACACCTTGTATTGTCGATCCAAACAGGACATTTCGTACCTTTTTCCGGGGATATGGGCAGCGACTCATACCATAGGGAGCAAGTACGGCTTTTTGGGATTTTGTATGACAACATGGGGATGGATGAGGTGATTGGTCGTATCGAGGAATTAATCCGCAACCGTCGGCCGAGCATGGTGGTCACCCCAAACGTGGACCATGTTCTGCGTATGCAGCGAGATGACACCTATGCCGACTTGGTTCGGAATGCTGATTTGGTTCTTCCAGACGGGCAGCCTCTCGTCTGGTCGTCGCGCCTTCTGGGCCGGCCGCTGAAACAACGAGTGGCCGGCTCAGACCTGTTTATGCGGTTATGCGAACGCGCCACGGAGGCGGGTTACCGGGTGTTTTTGCTGGGCGGCGCGCCGGGCATAGCACAACAGGCAGGTAAGCAACTTCGTCGGCGCTTTGAGGGATTCACCTTGGCTGGTACTTATTGCCCGCCCTATGGATTCGAGCATAACCCGGAGGAAAAAGCGAAGGTGATTAAAGCGATTCGCCAGGCAGATCCGGACATTCTTTTCGTCGGGCTAGGCTCTCCAAAACAAGAACGCTGGATCGCGGACAACATGCATCAATGCGTGGTTCCAGTCTGTATCGGCGTGGGAATCAGTTTCAGTTTTGCCAGTGGGCACGTTAAACGGGCTCCGAAATGGATGCAAAAGATGGGTTTTGAATGGCTACACCGATTATGCTGTGAGCCTCGACGATTGTGGCGTCGTTATTTGCTCCGCGGACCGACCTTTGTCCCCTTGCTAATCAGGGAACTAATCGCCTATCGCCTTTGGAAACGACACATACAGCCTTCACACAGCACATAAGCCGAAGTACAAAGCAACTTGCCGCCCGTATTTTTGACCCACCCTTTTGAATTTAGATTTCGTTGAGAAAAAGGAAACGAGCCATGAAAGTCGGAATTTTGGCAGGTGGCGTAGGGACGCGCCTGGCTGAAGAAACGGAAATAAAGCCCAAACCAATGGTAGAGATCGGGGGCAAGCCGATTCTCTGGCACATCATGAAGCATTATGCCCACTACGGGCACAACGATTTTGTTATCGCCCTCGGGTATAAGGGCGAGTTCATCAAACGTTACATGGTCGATTATTGCTCGTTAATGAGTGATCTGACGGTGGATATGAGCAACGGCGAGGTGTCTATTCATGGGAAGGACCTGCCCAAGTGGCGAGTGGAGCTGGTTGATACCGGCCAAGAAACGCTGACCGGAGGGCGAATCAAGCGGTTGGCCCCCTACCTGGATGGTGAAACGTTCATGCTGACTTGGGGAGACGGTGTATCTGACGTGAACATGGATGAGCTACTGGAGTTTCATTACGACCACGGCAAGTTGGCCACCTTGACCGCAGTGCGACCGCCGGCCCGTTTCGGACGGCTTGACCTGGACGAAAACCGAGTTGCCAAGTTCACCGAAAAGCCGCAAATCGGAGAAGGCTGGATCAACGGAGCTTTTTTCGTCCTGGAGCCAGGGGTATTTGAATATATCGATGGGGACATGACCCAGTGGGAACGGGATCCGTTGGAACGGTTGGCGGCTGATGGTCAATTGATGGCCTATAAACACACCTCTTTCTGGCAATGCATGGATACGTTAAGGGATAAACGTTTATTGCAAACGCTATGGGAAAGCGAAAAAGCGCCTTGGAAATTATGGAGTGATTGAAATGCGCGTTCTGGTCACTGGACATGACGGGTATATCGGGACGGTGCTGGTACCGCTGTTCGAGGCGGCCGGTCATGAAGTTGTAGGGCTGGACAGTTATCTTTTTCACGAATGTATATTCGGCCAAAACGGCAGATTAGGAACCGCCTTGGATCTGGATATCCGGGATGTTCAATTCAATAACCTGATTGGTTTCGACGCGGTAGTTCACCTGGCGGGCATTTCCAATGACCCTTTGGGCGATCTTAATCCGGAATGTACCTTCGCCATCAACCATAAGGCCTCTGTACGGCTGGCCCGGCATGCCAAGAAAGCAGGGGTAAAACGATTCCTGTTCTCCTCTTCCTGCAGCACGTACGGGGCCGGTGGAATGGATGAAATCTTAACCGAGGAGGCCCCCTTCCGGCCGGTCACGCCCTACGGGGAATCCAAGATCAGAGTGGAAGAAGATCTGGATAAGCTGGCTGACAAAGACTTCAGTCCCACCTATTTGCGCAATGCCACCGCGTACGGTGTTTCGGAACGCTTACGAGGTGATCTAGTGGTCAACAACCTGGTGGGATATGCCTTTACGACGGGGCACGTGTTGATGAAAAGTGACGGGACACCCTGGCGGCCACTGGTACACATTGAGGATATCGCCCGAGCCTTTCTGGCGGTCCTGGAGGCCCCGCGGGAGAAAGTGCATAACCAGGCCTTCAACGTAGCCCGTAATGAAGAGAATTACCAAATCCGAGAAGTGGCAGAGATGGTGGAAGAAATTGTTCCCAATAGTCGAGTGGAATTTGCCGAGGGAGCGGGTCCGGACAAACGTTGTTACCGGGTCAATTGCGACAAGATCTTCCGAACATTGCCCGCCTATCAACCTTACTGGTCTGTAAGGGAAGGGATTCGGGAGCTGTATGAGGCATATAAGTTCAACGGTATAACGTACGAAGATTTTACAGGATCGCGGTACCTAAGAATCAAGCACATCAAGCAACTGATCAGCGAGGGCCGACTGAACGAAAACCTTCGTTGGAAAACACCGCAATATATTTCTGTGGAGGCCTAATCATGCATCAGTCCCAAACCACTTGCCGTATTTGTAACCATAGCGATCTGAGACCGGTGCTTTCGTTGGGGGAAACGCCGCTGGCGGACAGGCTGTTGAGTTCCGCCATGTTGAAGCAAGATGAACCCGCCTATCCGCTGAGTGTGTATTTCTGTCCACATTGCAGCCTGATGCAGATATCGGAGACGGTCTCGCCGGAAAAGTTGTTTTGCGAGGATTACCCGTACTACTCTTCCTTCTCCCCCGCCCTGCTCAAACATAGTAAGAACAATGCGGAGCAGTTGATCAAGAATCAGAGCCTCAGGCTGAACAGTTTGGTGGTGGAATTAGCCAGCAATGACGGGTACATGCTCAAAAATTTCATGGAGCAGGGAATTCCGGTACTGGGGATTGATCCGGCGGAGGGGCCTGCCCGGGTTGCACAAGAGGCCGGCGTACCCACCATGTGTACCTTTTTCAACCGGGGATTGGCCAACGATCTCCTGAAGCAGGGACAGCAGGCTGACGTCATTATCGCCAATAACGTTCTGGCCCATGTGCCGGACCAAAACGAATTCGTGGAAGGAATAAGGATTTTGTTAAAGGATTCCGGAACGGCGGTAATCGAGGTGCCCTACGTTCGTGACCTGATTGAGAATTGCGAATTCGACACCATTTATCATGAACATCTATGCTATTTTTCAGTCACGGCGTTGACTCACCTTTTTAAGCGTCACGGCATGTGGATTAATCATATCGATCAAGTCCCAATTCATGGCGGCTCTTTACGGGTTTTCGCCAGCAAAACGGAGGACATGGACGAATCGGTGCAGAGCTTGCTTAATGATGAAGCCAAGGCGGGTATGGATCAATTTGCGTATTACCAGAATTTCGCCCGGCAAGTGGAACATGTTCGCCATGCACTGTTGGCTCTTATGGGTCAGCTTAAAACACAAGGTAAGCGTATCGCCGCTTACGGAGCGGCGGCCAAGGGCGCGACACTGATTAACTACATCGGAATTGGTACCGGCCTGGTGGATTTCGTGGTGGATCGCAATACGCACAAGCATGGTAAATACATGCCCGGCCAACATCTTCCCATTTATCCATGTGAACATTTACTCAAGGCCCGACCGGATTATGTGCTTTTGCTGGCGTGGAATTTTGCAGAAGAGATCATCCAGCAGCAGGCTGACTATCTACGGCGCGGCGGGGCTTTTATCGTCCCCGTGCCTTCACCCCAGGTGATAAAAACGGAGCCTTCCCCGGCAGGTCAACCATCATGAATGAGATATGCCCAAACTGCGGCAACAAGGGGATGACGGTATTTTATCGAACCGAGGCGATCCCCGTACACAGTTGCCTGATGATGGATCAGCGGGAATCGGCTCTGGCGTATCCGAGACGCGACCTGGCCTTAGGCTTGTGTGAGCATTGCGGCTTCATTTCCAATGTGCTTTTTGATCCGGCAGCTCATGAGTATTCCAGCCAATATGAAGATCAGCAGTCTTTCTCGGCGCGGTTTCGGGAATTCCAGACCGCTCTCTGTCGACAATTGATCGACCGTTATGAGTTGTACAACAAAAAGATACTGGAGATCGGTTGCAGTAAGGGTGATTTCCTGATTGAGCTATGCGAAATGGGCGACAATTACGGAATCGGTATCGATCCGAGCTGCATCCCCGGCCGGATTCGCCCAGCCGAGGCGGGCAGCGTGCAATTCATTGCGGACTATTACAGTGAAAAATACGCCCATATTGCCTGCGATTTTCTCTGCTGCCGCCATACCTTGGAGCATATATACCAAACAAACGAGTTTGTAGGGATGATTCGCCATGCCCTGGGCGATCAAAGCAACACGCTGGTCTTTTTCGAGGTTCCGGATACGGGACGGGTTCTTCGGGAGCAGGCTTTCTGGGACATTTATTACGAACATTGCTCATATTTCACGCCGGGATCACTGGCCAGGGTATTCAAGGCGAACGGCTTCGAAATTATCGAGTTGAAAAAAGAATTCAATGACCAATATCTTTTACTCGTGGCCCGGCCGGTGGAGAAACCACAACCTGTCGACGACTGGGAGATGCAAAAGCTGGCACAGACGAACGATGACGCCAAATCCTTTGCGGAAGGTGTACATAATCGCTTGGCAGAGTTGCAAAATCGCATCCGCCAAGCTAAGGATCGAGAGCAGCGAATTGCTATCTGGGGCTCGGGTTCCAAGTGCGTTTCTTTTCTCAGCAGTGCGGCGGTTAATGGGGAGATCGACAGTATTGTGGATATAAATCCCTATCGACATGGCAGATTCCTGGCAGGTTCGGGTAGGCA
>CAZMVS010000156.1:0-4038 GCA_964569525.1 uncultured Planctomycetales bacterium | reverse complement strand
AAGTTTCGCGGGATGCACAGGAGAAACTGCCGTCCGGGCGTTCTCGCCGTATTATGCAATTACGATTGAAGTCGATGTCCGCTACAACCAAGTCAGAGGAGAGACCGCCGTCAGGGAAATTCAAAGGTTGGCCTACCGTGAAAGTATTCCGGGCCTGGCTCCAGACGCCTTGGTCCCATTGGTAGATTTCTACGGTAGCGGATTGCTCGCTTTCCCGGGCGCCGGCAAAGAAAATGTATTGCTCAGCTTCAGCGGTAATGGCTGTTGACCATTCCGACCATTGGCCTTTGAGGACAAGCTTTGCGGCATCATTGCGGTTTTGTAGCGGTGTCGGCCAACCGGCATACTGATTGAATACACCCAGTCTGATCCGGTAGCGATAGGTTGCTCCGGGCTTAATGGTTGTGTCATTTATCCAAAGCAGATCAATGTCAGGTTTGGTGTCTTTCTTGATCCCCCGACGACTAGCGGAGGAATCATGTATTTGCGAACTGTATTGTTCAAGCAAACTATTGGCCTGACGTCTTTGGCTATCCGAGATGTTGTCACTGGCGAGAACTTGTTTCAACAGGCGTTGCCCTTCATCGAATTGATCTTGTTCAAAGGCTTGTTCAGCCTCATCTATTTGACGGCTGATGCGGCTGCGTGAGAGGGTTTGTCTAGGGCCGGAAGTCCTGTCGGTTTGTGAGCCGGTGGTTCTTGAAAGCCCTCTGGTTTTTGGGGCGTATTGTTCAGGATTCAGATTTATTCCGGGAAGTTCGTTTGGCAAAGTCCAATCATCCTGCCAGCGCGGTTCAAGGTGAGTTTTGAAAAACGGGCGAAGGACCTCGTCTTCATCAGACTCCAAGGATTCATGGTATCTTCGAATGATATCTCTGTCCCGTTGGGTGGCACTATATTGCCCCTGCTCGTTCAAAAGAGAAAAATCAGACGGTGGAGAAAATTGTGTTTCCCGATATGGTTGAACTTGTTCAGCAGGTAGCCAATTTCCGTCAGGTCCCAGTTGTTGCCGTTCTACTTCCACGTGATCAACAAGTAGGAACGGTTGATGATATTGGGCGTCTTTAAAGAGTTGCAGTTGTTGCTGGCGGAAGACCGCGGCGCACGCCGTTATCCAAAATATTTCTTGTGTGCTTGCTAACTGTTCGCGAGAAACGCCACCCCTGGGGGTTATGCCCCTTCCAATGCCTAAGGTAAGCGTTTGTGATTCAGGTAAATTACCCATTCCCCGGCCGGCAGTAACAGCTGGACGTGAGGGGGGAAGGATCTGGGCCAGACGAACCTTGGCGGCTTCTTCCTCTTCCAATTCGGCCACCGGGGGGAGCGGCTCGCTATAAATCCGAGCTAATTGTGCGGAGAAGGCTGGTTGACGAGTTATTTCTTCGGGGAGTGGAGGGATTTCCGCAGGGCCTTTGGCATTTTGCAACCGGCGTTGGGCGTTTTGGGCTTGTTCGCGCATAGTGTTGTAAAATTCGCCCGGCCCGTAGGTCTTACCAGCCATACCTGTTTCTACCTTGTTGGGCGTGGTCACCAGGTAGAAAACAGCCACTGCCAGTAGGACGGCGCCGGTAACGCCGATGATGATTTTCTCAGCATGTCGTTCAATAAAAGTTATATTCTGTTTAGCCATAATCGGCTCTCCTCAACCCGTTATCTGGCACTTGCATTTTTACGGTTGGTTGGTGTCGTAGGCAAATCAAAAGCTCGTTCGCTCACTTTTGGTGAGGCTTTCTAGTAAAGGCTTCTCCGCTTGGAACCTCGGCCGGAACCTCGGCCTCCAGTTTGTTTTTTGAACATTTCGGGCATTAATTCGGCATAACGGGCGCTCCGCAGAAAACAGGCTTCAAAAATCAGGCTTGCTTCGACCATCGGTTGTGAGCCATAAACATAACCTTGTTGTAAATTTTGGTGATTTGCGGTGACAGCTGTAATTTGAGGTTCAAGCAAAGTATAAAAGCCGGATTTGGAAATTTCGGCGATCACATCGAGCAGGGCGCCGGCTTCTACAATTATTTGAAGGTTAAAGCGGAGCACGTCCACATTGCGCTCCTCACTATGATCGATGAATACTTCAGAGGGGAGTTTCACCGATTGTTTGCGGGAAGAGCCTTCGGTGGAAAAATAGGTGTCCTCGATTCCAAGGCTGATCAGATGTTTGACGGGCAGAACGCCTACCCATGGATCGGACACTTGTTCGGCGGTCTGGTTGTTCAGCCGGGCCAAGGCCTGGAAGACGTCTTCCTGAACCCACATGGCCACCTGGGCCCGCCACATATGCTCCAGGGTCGGCCGCTCTCCCGTTTCGGTGATTTCCGGTCGCTGATCCAAATTGACCCTGCCCGCATAGCAATAGATGTCATGGGCGTGGCGCAAGAGCAACTTGGCTTCATAAGTATCTGTTGGCTCCGTCTGTTTCTCCGTTTCCGCCATGGAACTGTCTAATTCCTCAGTTGGGCCATAGGGACTTCTTCTTTCAGGGCTCATGGAGCGGGAACTTCCGGAGACCCCCCGTAATTCTTGGGCGGTTGGTTTCTCCTTGGCCTTTAGTAAGCCGAGAAGTTCCTTCTGTTTGCCCAGGTAATTGTCCCGGAACTGAAAAGGTGCGCTGCTTCGCTGATCGAGGGGAATTTCCGGAAAAACGTTATCATGTAGCGGTTCATACTCCCGGGATTTGTCCAACTGACGGATAAGCCTCTGCAGTTCGCGCTGCTGCCGCATCTGGTCATTTTTAGCCTCATTGATGACTTCTTCGTTGGCAGGCTGCAGACCCTTCAGGCTTTGCAGCAGGCGGGCATCCTCTTCCATTTTCTCTGCCGCCTGACTGCTCAACGCCCCCAGGATAATCAAGGCAATCGAGGCCGCGCTGACCGAACCGCATATGACAATGGCCAAGTTCGCTTTAATCCAATCGATGATTTGTTTCATGGTTGCCGTTTTCCATTCGCTTTCAGTATTTTTAGGTCTCTATTTCAATCAGACCCGCATTTGTCACAGCTACCCATTGAGTAAGTGGCTTAATCTCCGCCCGATACCAGTTTTTTAGAGACCCAGTCCGGGCAAGGAAGTATCTTGCTGTTGCTGGCCACCTGGCTGATTTTGTTGCCCTCCTGGAGCACTCTGAGGTTTTTGACCCAGCACCACCGCACACAGGATGTGGAACTGATAATCATCGGCCGTGGATTCGCCCGTTACCGGATCATCCTTGGTTTGTTGCCGACTTCCTTCAGCACTTCTCCTGCCGGATCCATATCCGGTGCGGCCGTATCCTCCGCTTCCGTATCTTCGTCCTGTTCCGCTGCTTTCCAAATCCTTGATTTGCTGGCATTTGATCATGTTAATCGAAGTCGGCGGGATGTATATGTTTTCATATTGAGTTCCAGGATCTTTGAGTCTGGCAATAAAATTGTTGGTAATAAAGGCGGATCCGCCTTCGTTAGGTGTTCGTCCGTAAATGTTTAGAATAAATCCTTTTTTCGTTCCCTGTGAGCCGCCACGGCGGGAGGATCTGCCTCCAAAACCGGCAGAGCGCCCCCGCGCGGGACTGCCTTCACTACCCTTAGTGCCGATTTCGCTCATGACATCGGGCGAATACTGAACCTCTATGTTATCGATGAAAACCAGTTCACGTTTTTCACGAGGGGTGCTAGCCGCCACAGATTTAAACGCTTGCGGTCCTTGCTGGATCGCTTGGTAGATATCGTCGCGAGGCCGAGGCAAGGCAGATAAAACCAGGTCTAAAATTTGTGGCCAAGTGTTTTTTTCCGCTTGGAGTTTATATAAATGCTTAGCTTCCTGGATCAATTTATCGTTTAGGCTAGTGATCTGGGAGAGTACATCCTGTATGTGTTTACCGGCGGCGATGACTTGGTTGGCCATTGCGTAAGGAGTATCAGCCGTTGGACCTTGTTCGATCACACGAACCGCCTGGGGATCCGGCTGGGGATTTTCTTCGTCACCCTGCACGCGGTAACTGTAATTTTGTTTTCCTTCGCGGGCGGCCTCGACTGTACTTTGATCAATTAAATTCCGCCCCCAGAC
>CAZMVS010000155.1:0-3913 GCA_964569525.1 uncultured Planctomycetales bacterium | reverse complement strand
AGCGGATATGCGGGCCCCGTCATCCTGCACAATCTCGAGGAACGCCAGGTTGATGCCGTTGTTAATTACCTCAGGCGATACACGGCAGAGTATGAATTATAAAAAGGGGATTTGGATAATGAAGTATTTTGAATACGATGGCATACGATTTCATTATGAAGATGTCGGGGAAGGTATGCCCGTTGTTTTCTGTCACGGCTTGGGCGGTGATATGAGCCAGCCACAGGAACTGATCGGCTCCCCTTCTTCATTTCGACTGATCACATGGGACGCCCGTGGGCATGGACAGACTAAACCAATCAGCCCGGATGGGAAGTTTAATTTTGACACTTTCGCCGACGATTTGCGATACCTGCTTGGGCATCTGGGGATTAATCGGGCAGTTGTTGGTGGGATCTCCATGGGGGCAGGAGTGGCGGCCGCGTTTGCTTACCGCTACCCGGAGAGCATCCGGGCTATAATCTTAGTCAGGCCGGCCTGGCTGGTGGAACCGATGCCCAACAATCTTGAGTTGTTTCCTCAAATCGGCGAACTGCTCGGCCAGGGCAGTCCGGAGCCGGCCTTGGCCCGTTTTGATTCAAATTTCAAACAAGCTTTGGATCAGATTCGTTCCGTCTCTCCTCCGGTGGCGGATTCTCTTCGCGAGCAGTTTACCAAGCCGCTCGCCGCCGAGCGTCGGGGCCGGCTGATGCGCATGCCCAATTCCTCACCTCTTCAAAACTGGTCGGAAGTTGAGAAACTCGACGTTCCCGCGCTTGTGATCGGTACGAATCAAGATCCGGTTCACCCATGGAGTTATGCTGAACAATGGGCGGAGCATTTAAATTATGCCGAGCTGGTCAAGATTGTTTCAAAAGCCGAAGATCCGGAGGCTTATCGAGTGACCTTCCGAAAAGCTTTTTATGATTTCCTGCCCTCATTGATCGGGGTTGATTGACGAATGTTAAAAGCGTCGGTTTCATTATGGTCGGCCGACTTAACCAATCTCGAGGCGGAGATAAAGCGAGTCGAGTCCTATGCTTATGCCTTCCATATTGACGTGGCCGACGGGCGCTACGCCAACACGCTGCTTTTCTTTCCAGAACTGGTAGCGGCCATTAATCAGATAACAGCGGTTCCGCTTGAAGACCATTTGATAACTTATGAACCGGAAAAATGGATCGAACCTTTCGCTCAGGCCGGTGCGGATACTATTATCTTTTATCCCGATGCCACCGATAATCCCGGAGCGGTCGTGGAAAAGATCAAGTCGGCAAGGATGAAAACGGGTCTTTCCCTCGCAGTCAGGCACTCCGTAACCATGATCGAACCGTATCTCCCGTTGATCGATCTTGCCGTCGTATTGGGTACCGATGTTGATGTGAAAGATGTCGCGATTTCCGCCGAAGGGACGTGTGAGAAGATTGCCGAATTGAAAAAGCTGCGCGAACGGAAACGCTTGAAGTACAAAATCGAGGCCGACGGGGCCATACGAAAGAACACCGTCCCCTTGCTGCGCGAGGCAGGGGCAGACATCGTGGTCCCGGGCTCGCTCATGTTCGAAAACAACCCGCAGGAAATCAGCCACTGGCTTGGTTCCTTATGATTTGCTTTCGACTTGCAGACTAGTGAAGTGCTTCCACGAGAGGTTTCAATGATTCAGCACACTGCCGAAGATTCCATCGTCGCTACGTACTATATTGAAACACAAGGTGATCTTGAACAAGTCGCTCATGATTTGGTCGTTCTGGAAACCGCCGCGAAGTGGACCGGAGAAGGCGAACCCACCGAACTGTATAAGCAATCCGTCGGACAGGTCCTTCAAGTCGATCCCCTGGGCAGGGGCAAAGGCTACGTTACCCTGCTCTATCCCATCTCCAACATGGACCTGGAAGAGTCCGCTTTCCCTTGCCTGTGGCTTTCCATGATTGGGGGGCCCACCTTTGCCCTGGCCGCCTATGAAAAGTCCAGGCTGGTCAACTTCTCCATACCGCCGGCCATGATTGCTAAATTTCCCGGACCGGCCTTCGGCCCCGCAAACACCCGCCGCCTGATGGGCCTGTCCGATGATGAACTCATGATTGGCACCATCGTCAAGCCGACCGCAGGAATGACGCCTCGCCAAGTGGCGGACTTGGCCTATCACGCAGCCATGGGCGGCATCAATTTCATTAAAGATGATGAAAAAATGATGAATCCTCCTTATTGCCCACTGGTTGAACGGGTAAAACTTGTCTGCGAAGCCCTTAAGCGGGCCCGGGATAAAACTGGCCGAAAAGTTATCTATGCCGCCCACATCTCCACAACTCCCGACCGGATCGTGGAGCGCGCCTTGCAAGCCTTGGAAAATGGGGCCGATGCTCTCATGCTGAATTTCTTCGCCGCGGGCTTTGGTTCCATCGAGATCCTCCGCCGGCACCCGGATATCAACGTGCCCATCTACGCCCATTGTGGTGGCCGCGAAGCCTTGGGCCGCGCACCGGGCCAGGGTGTCGCACCAGCCGTTATCGTGAAAATGGTTCGCTTCTTGGGTGGAGACTATTTCCGCGCCGGCATGTACGACAGTTACCTGGTCGATACCGATCAGGATATCAAAGCTATGCACGAAGCCTGCCGGGGATCTTGGTGTCCTTATCCCGCCATTTTGCCGGCGGTTTCCGGTGGCCTGAATGCCCGCACCGTCGGTTCCAACGTAAAAGCCTTGGGCAAAGAGGTCTTGCTGCTGGCGGGTACCGGCATCTTCAGTCATCCAAACGGTCCCGCCGCCGGCGTTGAAGCTCTACGCCGGGCTGCTGAGAACTCGCTCGCCCGAATATCATGATTCCGCATTGCCCGTGCTTTGCCGGTTCGCCGTTCTTGTGAGTACTTATAAAAACATAGTTCCAATTTCACAACGAATTGGCGGACCACGTCATCTTTAGTGAACATGGAAAAAACCAAGCAATCCTAATTTCATTTGGTCTTCGGATTCCATATTTCTTTCAATTTCCAATCTTGTTATCTTTTCTCCAGTTTATGATGAAGGAGTGTCAACCATTGCCTTTCGGATACTCGTATTGTTCAGTGTTGCGGAACAGGCCGCCTTTTGCTTGCACCGTGTTGCTGAATTTATAAGTTCCAAAATGATTTGCATTTAAACAAATGGTGTCAAGAGATGGTTAACGGAGTCAATGATCCCTACCTTGTAAAAATTACTGAATAAAAACGAAGAACCTGCAAATTTTTCTTGCATGAATTACTGGTCTTTACGCTGGTCGCAAGTATTATCAATTTTAGAGACGAAGGGTTGCAGGTATTTTTTATCTACTTCTTGGCATTAATAACTTCCGGGGTAATAAATCATGGCCGGCAGCTGAAATAGGTAGGCAGGGCATGAAAAAAATTAAAAAGTTTTGAAAATTCGTATCTATATAATCCTCTAAATCTTAGAACTTTAGGCTGCCGTTCGGAAGTTTCTAATCTATGTTTTGGTAAAAGATTGATAGGATTGAATAAATTTAATGACATTTTGCAAAGCGGCATTCATATAATTCGTTTGGGTGCGAAACACTTACGCGACCTCTGCTGTTGAGCATCTTGCGTAAAATGTATGGGAAGCATGTCGGGCCTGTTTAAGTAAATACCAATCGAGAAACATTCAACCCGGTAAAGGAGTCCCGGCCATGGGTAAATTATTGGATGCATTCAGTACCCAAGAAATTGAGCAGCGGCAACGACCGCAACGGTGGACCGTCAGGCCGACTCTAAGTTTGTGTCCCGAATGCCATAAAGTATTGGCTGCCCGTCTGGTGGTCGAAAATAACCAGGTGATGATGTACAAAACCTGTCCCGAACATGGCCAATTCTCCGACTTGATCAGCAGTGACGCCGATTTCCTCATGCGATTGGAAAACCTCTCGCCGAATTTCCCGCCGCCTCCAAAGGAAGAACCTGA
>CAZMVS010000154.1:0-7351 GCA_964569525.1 uncultured Planctomycetales bacterium | reverse complement strand
ATGATTCCACAGATGACACGGTAGAGCTTGTGTCTGAGGCGGTGGCTTATTGGCGGGAGCAGGGGATTGATATTGTCCACTTGCATCGGATCAAACGTACGGGCTACAAGGCCGGCGCTCTGGAAGAAGGTATGCAGTCGGCCAAGGGGGAATTCATTCTGATTTTTGACGCGGACTTTATCCCTCCCAAAGACATTATCAATCGGACTATCGATCATTTTACCGATCCCCGGGTGGGCATGGTGCAAGCCCGTTGGGAGCACATCAACCGGGACCAGTCCTTGCTGACCCGATCGCAGGCCATCTTGCTGGACGGTCATTTTGTGATTGAACACGGTGCGCGCAATCGGTCGGGGCGGTTTATGAGTTTTAACGGGACGGCCGGTTTGTGGCGGCGGACTTGTATAGAGGATGCCGGTGGTTGGCAGCATGATACGCTGACCGAGGATTTGGATTTATCGTATCGAGCCCAGATGAAGGGCTGGAAATTTGTCTTTCTGCCGGAGTTGACTTCCCCGGCGGAGTTGCCTCCGGACATGGACTGTTTTAAGCAGCAGCAGTATCGTTGGGCTAAAGGCGGCGCTCAAACTTGCCGAAAGCTGTTGCCCGGCATTTTGTCCTCAAAATTGTCCAAGCGGATTAAGCTGGAGGCATTTTATCATCTGACCAGTTGTACCGTGTATGTTTACATGGTGTTGCTGACTTTGATGTTATATCCGGTGGTTTATCTGAAGTTGCATTTTTTCCAGGAAGGATTAGGGCGATACCTGTTTGATTTTTCGGTATTGGTAATCGCCACTTTTTCAGCGAGTACATTTTACATTGCCAGCCAACGGGAGTTGTTCCGTTCCTGGTCGGACAGCCTGAAATACATTCCTTTTTTGATGTCCCTGGGGATTGGGATTTCGTTGAACAACGCCAAGGCGGTGTTGGCCGGCTTTTTCGGTGAGTCGGGGGAGTTTGTCCGGACCCAAAAGTTCGGGGCTACGGTCGGGAATAATGAGTGGAAGCGACAGGTTAGTAAGCAACGCCGTTCGAGACGAAAAAAGATCAAGCTGCAGCCTTTTTTCGAGTTCGGTATCGGATTGTATCTGTTTGCTTGTCTGCTTTTATGTCTGACCAATCACCGTTTGACGATTGGGATTCCCTTTCTTTGCTTATTTATGGTGGGATATCTCTATGTGCCTATAACGACATGGTTTGGGCATCTTTTTGGCAAGAGCTCGGACAAAATGCCGACGGAACCTATCAGTAATCAAGTGATGCAGCAGGTTTCTTCAATCGGCCCCGAGCGTTTGCCCGATTTACGATCGGATGAGTTCAGTTCTTCCTGGCCTGCTCAAGGACCGATGAGTCGCGACCGTCATATGCGCGATTCCTCAGGTCGATAGTGTCATTGATCATTCCATCTTAGCCCTTGCGGGTTTTCGAGCGGCAGCTTCTCTTTTTTTTGATGACAAGATAAGGTCGTTTGGCAGGGCCTTTTATCAACCGTTGTTTTCCTCTTCTTTTTCCAGCTCGAAAGTGTTATGCAAAATTTGTAAGGCCCGGTCGCCATCCTGTTGATCGATCAGGCAACTGATGACGATCTCGCTGGTGGAAATGTTCTGGATATTGACCTTTTGTTCAGCCAAGGCGTTGAACATTTTCGAGGCAACCCCGGTATGGGTTTTCATACCAATGCCCACGATGCTGACCTTGGCCACGTTTTCGTCAACTTCCACTTCCTTGAAGCCGATTTCCTTGGCTAATTCTTCGCAGCAGGCTTTGGCCTCCTCGGCGTCGGATTGGTTGGTTGTAAAGCTTATGTTCGCCGCTTGGCCATGCTCGTAAATGTTTTGAATGATGTCATCGACCACGATGTTGTGCTTGGCTACGTGGGCGAAGATGCGGGAAGCGATACCGGGTTCGTTGGGCACGCCGACCATTTCCACGCGGGCCAAATCGCGTTTGAGACTTACTCCGCGTACGACGACTTTTTCCATTCCGCTAGTTTCAGGCACGATCATGGTTCCTTTCGTATCGGTAAGCGAACTTCGTACGTGGATGGGGACGTTATACTTTTTGCCGAACTCGATGGAGCGGGAATGCATTACCTTGGCGCCGAGAGAAGCCAGCTCGAGCATTTCGTCGTAGCTGATTTCTTTCATTTTTCGGGCTTGCGGGACGATGCGGGGATCGGTGGTGTACACCCCGTCAACGTCGGTATAAATTTCACAGGCATCCGCTTTCAGTGCGGCGGCAAGGGCCACTGCGGTGGTGTCGGAGCCGCCTCGGCCGAGGGTGGTGATGGCGCCTTTTTCGGTGACGCCCTGAAAGCCGGCAATGATGACGATTTTACCTTGGTCAAGTTGCTTATGGATACGTTCCGCGTCGATGGATCGAATACGGGCCTTGGTGTGGGAGGCGTCGGTTAACATGCCGATTTGCCCGCCGGTGAAGCTGATGGCCTCGTGACCGGCGGCGTTAATGGCCATGGCCATCAGCGAGACGGAGACCTGTTCGCCGGTTGTCAGGAGCATGTCCAGCTCCCGTTTGGGCGGTCGGGAATTGACCTCGTTGGCCAAGGCCAGCAGTTTATCCGTGGTCTTACCCATGGCGGAGACGGTCATAACCACCTGGTGCCCGTCGAGTTTGGCTTTGATGGCTCGCCGGGCGGCTCGATGGATTTTGTCCGCATCCGCAACGCTGGATCCGCCGAATTTCTGAACGATAATGCTCATGGTTGGGATTTTAACTCATCCGGTTTTCCGAGTCGATTGTGTTTGATCAACCGGTGACGGACACCGACTGATACCGGTCCCGCTGGATTGCGAGAGAGGGTAATTTACCGGAAAGACAGCGAGGCGAAAAGGACCGAATCCCCGTGGATCAGCCTTCCTGGCCGGATTTCAGGAAAAATTCCATCAGTTCGTGGCCGGGATCGATGTGGAGATCGCTTTGGCGGCCCTGTATTTCTGAAAAATGATCCGCTTCGTCAGGGATAATCCGGGTGCCTGCCAAGCCGAAGGGAACCGGTTCGGAGGAGTGGGTTTTTTTGCTGATGGGGGTAGGATGGTCCGGTAGGCAGAGGATCCGCCATTGGTCGAAGCTTTGGAGTTTCTCCAAGACCGGTCCCACGATATGTTCATCGATCATTTCGACCGCTTTGATCTTGTTTTGGATATCCCCGTTATGACCCATTTCGTCGGGCGCTTCCACATGGACGGCGACAAGGTCGGCATCGTCGAGGGCCTGAACGGCGGCTTCGCCTTTGCCTTGGAAATTGGTGTCGATGTAACCGGTAGCCCCATCGACCTGGATCAGTTTCCAGCCGATGCCGAGGGCGATGCCGCGAAATAAATCGACGGCGGTGATCGCGGAGCCGCGCAAGCCGAAGCGTTGTTTAAACAAGGGCAGGCGAGGCATGCCGCCTTGTCCCCACAGCCAAATGGAATTGGCGGGATTTTCGCCGAGGTCGCGGCGAATCTGGTTGACCTCGTGTTCTTCAAGAATTTGTTGGGAACGCTTCATCAGTTCGCGGACTGTTTCGCTGCCTTTACCTGCGGGCAGATAACCGGCAATCTGTTCGCCGGGGATGTCATGCGGCGGGGTGCATTTAACTTTGACGTCGCCTGCGTTTTTCATGGTCATCAGGTGGCGATAGCCCACGCCGGTGTGGAATTTGATCTCATCACTGCCGAGTTCTTCCTGCAAGGTGGCGATGAGTTGTTCGGCTTCGGGTTGACCGATATGCCCGCCGGAGAAATCTTCCATGCAATCGTCGGCCAAAGTAACCAGGTTGCAACGGAAGACGAGTTCGTTCTGTTGCAGGGAAATTCGTTTGGCGATGGCTTCGATGGGTGCCCGGCCGGTGTAATATTCCCGCGGGTCATAACCGACGAGGCTTAAGGTGGCGACGTCACTACCTGGGGTGAAGCCGTCGGGCACGGTTTTGATCAATCCCATGCGGCCATTGGCGGCGATCCAGTCCATGTTGGGAGTCCGCGCGGCTTCGAAGATGGTTTTCCCATCGAGTTCGGGGATGGGTTCATCAGCGGCACCGTCCGGGATGATCAGGGCGTATTTCATGATTCGTACTCTTCGTGTTCTTCAACCAGGCGAATTAGAACCGGCTGACCAAAGTTGACTTTAAGTTCAGCGATCTGTTGCAAGGCGGAACGCATTTTCCCTTCTTCAGCCAGATGGGTGAGCACAACTACGGGGACAGCGTTGGGGTATTCCCCCATCGAGGTCTCGTGCTGGGTTACGGCACGGAGGCTTATGCCAGCATCGCCGAAGACTCTAGTGATCTGGGCCATGACGCCGGGCTTGTCGGACAATTGCAGGCGGACATAGAACCGGGAACGCAGCTGGTCCATGGGGATGTAGCTCGGCGGCTCGGTGCAATCATTGAGCATGCGGAACTGGCTGAAGGTTCGGCCGGCGTTGCCTATGGCCAAATCGACCAAGTCGGCGACGACGGCACTGGCGGTGGGTTTGCCCCCGGCACCGCGGCCGTAATAAAGCGTATGGCCGACCCAGTTGCCGTAAGCGCTGATCGCGTTGAATGAACCGCCGGTGGTGGCCAGTGGATGAGTATGATGCACGAAAGAAGGATGGACCCGGAGGCTGAGGCCGGAGTCGGTGCGCTGGGCGATGCCCAGAAGTTTGCACACGTAGCCGAGGTCCTGTCCGGCGGCGAGGTCCTGGGGATCGAGGTTTTCAATCCCTTCCACGTAAAGCTTGTCGAAATCAACGTCGCAGGCAAAGGCGATGGAAGCGAGGATGGCCAGCTTGTGGGCGGTGTCTCCGCCGTTGACGTCGAGGGTGGGATCGAGTTCGGCGAAACCTTTTTGTTGAGCTTCGGCCAGGGCGTCGGCGTAGGATTTTCCCTTGGTGGACATCTCGGTGAGGATGTAGTTGCAGGTTCCGTTGAGGATGCCGTAAATGGCGGTAATACGGTTGGCGATCAGGCCGTTGCGCAAGGGAAGAATTAAAGGGATGCCGCCGCCGCAACTGGCTTCGAAAGAGACAGCCCGACCGTTTTCACGGGCGGTGCGGTAAATCTCCTTGCCGAACTTGGCGAGCAGGGCCTTGTTGGCGGTGACCACGTTCTTTTTGGCCTGCAGGGCCTGAAGCACGAAGTCTTTGGCAATGGTGGTTCCGCCGACCAGCTCGACCACGGTGGAGATGGTTCGATCATTGAACAGGTCGGCCACGTCGGTGCTGATTCGCTGCTCAGGGATACCCGCTTTGCGCGGTTGATCCGGGTTTTTATCGATCACCTTGGCCAATTCCAGGCGCAGCCCGATTTTCTTTTCCAATTCGTCGGCTTCGTTATGCAGGATGTGCGCGACCTGTTGGCCGACAGTTCCACAGCCGATTAATCCGATTTTGTAAACTTCGCCCATTTGACGAACCTATCCTCTCTATTGGTGTATCCCTGAAGGGAAACGAGGCCTTTTATCAAGGCTTTTTTGTCAGCGGTCGGAAATCCCAGCATGTAAACTTTATGGCGGCTGCCGGGTCGATGCAAGCGGAGAAAACGGAGATCATCCATCAAGAGGATAATTTTTTTAATTGATTGAGGGTGGCTCGAAAATCCTTGGGCAGGGGGGCTTCGATACGCATTGGTGAGCAGTCATGAGGATGTTCGAAGTTGATGGCTTCAGCGTGGAGGCTGAGCCGGCTGAGGAGGGGCTTTTCCCGGCCGGTGCGGTTGGAGCGATAGTCGGGTTTGACCTGGGAGAGATAAAAGGCATCGCAGCCGCTGTAAAGCGAATCAACCAGCAGGGGGTAGCCGATCAGTTGCAGATGCACACGGATCTGATGTTGGCGGCCGGTCAGGGGGCTGCATCGTAAAAGGGAGATTCCGCCCAGGCGTTCGAGAACTTTCCACCTGGTTTGAGAGGGTTTGCCCTTTTTCTGATTGACGGTCATTTTGCCGCTGATTTTGGGATGAGGGCCGAGTGGAGCGGCGATCATTCCGCTGTCCTCCTCCGGTTGGCCCTGGACGAAAGCGAGGTATTCTTTTTGGATGCGGCGGTTCTCGAATTGCTGGGACAGGTTCCGCTGGGCGTCGGTGGATTTAGCCAGCAGGAGGACGCCGCTGGTTTCGCGATCCAACCGGTGGACGAGAAACAATTTTTGTTCAATGCCTTCGTTTTTGGCGAGTATCTCGCGCAGGGAGATTCCGCCGTGCCGACCGGGAACGCTCAATACGCCGGCGGGCTTGTTAACGGCGAGCAGGTGATCGTCCTGATAAAGGATTTCCGGTCGAGCGGCCAATTTCTTCCCCTCTTTAATTTCAAGAGCCCAGGTTATGTTTGCGGGCAAAGTCTTCGATCTCTTCACGTTTGGGAGCGGAGGGTTGAGCGCCCAGCCGGGTGACGGAAAGCGCGGCGGCGGCGTTGGCGAACCGGACGGCCTGAGGCAGGGGTTTTTTCTCCGCCAAGGCGACGGCTAATGCCCCGTTGAAGACGTCACCTGCAGCGGTGGTATCAACCGCCTGAACTTCAGTAGAGGGTATAAGTTCTTTTTGTTGAGTATTGGCCACGAAGGTCCCTCTTGGGCCGAGGGTGATACACACGGTATCCACTCCGCGGGCCAACAGTACGTCGGCGGCCTGGGAGGCGGTGTCCTCGTCGCGGACGGCGATGCCGGTGAGCAGCTCGGTTTCCGATTCGTTGGGTGTCAGGACGGCGAGGTTGCGAAGTAAATCATCGGGCAAGTCCTGGGCAGGTGCGGGATTAAGAATGACCGGCACGTCGGCATCGGCGGCCATTTGGGCGGCGGCCTGGACAGTTTCCAGGGGGGTTTCCAGTTGCATCAAAAGAATTTTGGCGGCGATGACGGCAGGGCAAGCCTTTTCGATGTCCGCGGGGCTTAGTTGTGCGTTGGCCCCGGAAGCGACGCCGATACTGTTTTCCCCGTCGGCGGCTACGAAAATAAGGGCCACGCCGGAAGGGGCCTGCGGATCGCAGGTGATGTATTGCACAGCGATGCCGTCCTGTTCGAAGCCGGCGACGGCTTGCCGGCCGAACATGTCTTCACCGACACGGGCTACGAAGGTGACCTGCCCGCGCCGGCGGGCAGCCGCGACGGCCTGGTTGGCACCTTTCCCCCCGGCAGCCATGGAAAACTTGCCACCCAGGATCGTTTCTCCCGGCCGGGGAATATGCTTGGTTTGCAGAATCATGTCTGTGTTGGAACTGCCGACAACGGTGATCGGATTTTTCATGGTTTTATCCCTCGCTTGGAAACTTGTTTATATACAGATTAAACACGGTCCGCCTCATGTTCACAACCCCAAAGGGTATGCGGGACAGCGCTGTTTGCCGAGATATTTTTACACTACAAGCGAGGTTGG
>CAZMVS010000153.1:0-3866 GCA_964569525.1 uncultured Planctomycetales bacterium | reverse complement strand
TGTCCCCGCTAGTTGAGGGTGTGGGAAAAACCACAGAAAATGGAAAAATCACGGGGAGCGGTGCTATTGCACGGCTCCCTTTTTCTGTATAATCGCTACCTGCAGAAGTTTTGCTAACCTTTTGCCGAAACAAGGGTTTGATGCAATTTGACGTTTGGAGCCTTCGGAAAGTGTAAGGGAGTCACTAATGCCAGATCTTTCGAAATTACATGAAGCAATTCTCAATGGCGATGCGAGCACCGCGGTGGATATCACCAAACAGGCCTTGGAGGAGAAGGTTGATCCCCAGGAATTGGTGGACAACTACATGATCCCCGCCATGGACGAGGTCGGTCGAAAATTCGAGGCCAACGAGTTGTTTGTGCCCGAATTGCTGCTGACTGCTCGGGTTATGAAAAGTGCCTTGGATTTGGTGCGGCCATTGCTTAAGGAGACTGGGGCGAAGCCGGTCGGTCGCGTTGTCATTGGTACTGTAAAGGGTGACTTGCATGATATTGGCAAGAACCTGGTATCTTCCATGTTGGAAGGCGGCGGATTTGAAGTAACCGATTTGGGTGTGGACGTCGCTCCTGAAAAGTTCGTGGAAACCGCCAAGGAAAAGAACGCGAATCTGGTGGCTTTGTCGGCGCTGCTCACCACCACGATGCCTGCCATGAAGAGTGTTGTGGACGCACTGACCAGCAACGGAACACGCGATCAGGTGAAAGTCATCATTGGCGGAGCCCCGGTTACTCAGCAGTATGCCGACGAAATTGGTGCTGACGGATATAGCGATAACGCCAATGGGGCGGTGCACCTGGCCCGTGAACTTGTCGGTATGAGCAAGTAGGAATGTTCATGCTATAAGTTTTTATCAAATTTCGATACACAACAGCCGGATGCTTTTAGCAAGTGTCCGGCTGTTTTTATGTCACCGAATATGGGGAGGTGCCCTTGGGCGGTTCACTGGCTGAAGTGTTGTGCACTTGCGAAACAAGGTGTCTTAGCCTTATATAAGCAGGGAGAGCCTGCCGGTTTATGTAACCATATTCTTGAAAAGGAGTCGTGAAAATCATGAACGGTCGCGAGCGCATACTGGCCATGTTGGACGGCGGCCGGGTTGATTGTTTGCCCTTGATGCCTATTACCATGATGTTGGCGGGCGACGTGGGCGGGTTTAAGTATGGCACATACGCAACTGATTATCGCGTGTTGGTCGAATCGCAGATACGCACGGCGGAGAAGTTTGATTTTGATTACGTATCCTGTATTTCGGATCCGACGCGGGAGGCGACCGATTGCGGGGCAAGGATTATTTTTTACGACGATCAGCCGCCGGCGGTGGATGAAGAACATGCGTTGTTGGCGGATAAGACCAAGCTGGCAAAGCTGAAAGTACCCGATCCCCTCGGCGGGGGACGGATGGAGGATCGAGTCAAGGCGGCGGCTTTGTTCAAGGAAAAAATTGGTGGAGAAAAGCTGATCGAGGGCTGGGTGGAAGGGCCGATCGCTTTGGCGGCGGACTTGCGGGGGATCAATACCCTGATGCTGGATTTTTATGATGATCCGCAGTTCATGCATGATTTATTCGAGTTTGCCGTGCAAGTGGGTGTGTCCTTTGCCAAGGCCCAAGTGGAAGCGGGGGTGGAATTGATTGGGCTGGGGGATGCGGCGGCGTCGTTGGCGGGTCCTGCGTTTTATCGTGAGTTTGTGCAGGGGTACGAGCAGAAATTGGTTGACGGTATCCAGGCTTTGCCGGCCAAGGTTCGTTTGCACATTTGCGGCAATACCCGGCCATTGTATAAGGAGATGGGGGAATTGGGATGTGAGATCGTGGATCTGGATTCGATGTGCCCGATGGACGAGGCCCGGGAGAAGATGGGGGCGGCGCAGGTTTTGCTGGGGAATATCGATCCGGTTCGGGTGTTGCGTAATGGAACACCGGAGATAGTGACGAAAGCGATAGCCGAGTGTCACCGTCAGTCGGGGGCGAATTATATTGTGGGAGCGGGGTGCGAAGTGCCGCGGGGGACGCCGCCGGAAAATATCCAGGCCTTGACCGATTATGCCCGCCGACATCAGCCGAGGTAAGATACACAAGCCGTTGTTGGTCGTAACAGAAAACATAAGCAGAAAATTTGCGATTTAGTGAAGTCATAAGGAAGAACAAATGAGCGATAAGGTACGCATAGAGCTTGAGCCATTGGGAGAGACAATTGAAGTTGTTCGGGGTACGCCTTTGCAGGATGTCTTGTTCGAGCATGGGGTGGAGTTTCCCTGCGGTGGAAAAGGGCTTTGCAAGGGATGTCGGATCAAGGTTTTGGAAGGTGAGTTGACCGTCACGCCGGAACAGCAGAAAGCATTTACCCAGGAAGAGCTGGATGAGGGTTGGCGGTTGGCTTGTCGATGCAATGCAGAAACGGATTTGAAGCTGGAGATCGCCCAATGGGAAGCGACCATTTTGAGCGATCAGACGCAGTTTGCGTTTACGCCCCGCAAGGGTTGTGGCGTTGCGGTGGATGTGGGGACGACCACCGTGGTGGCGCAATTGGTGGACCTGGAAAGCGGGAACGTGCGGGCGGTGCAATCGTCGCTGAATCCGCAGGCCCAGCATGGTGGGGACATTATGAGCCGGGTTCAATTCGGATTGCAGGAAGAGGGGTTGCAGAAGTTGACGACCCTGATTCGTAAGGAAGTCGGGGCGATGATCGACCGATTGATAGCGGAAGTTCATGGGACGAAGGGGGATATTAATCGGGTTACGATTGTCGGCAACACGGTGATGCATCATTTGTTTTCGGGTTTGAATGTGGAGCCGTTGTCGGCGTATCCGTTTAAATCGGAGACGCTGGGGACGCAACGGTTTTCGGCGGAGGAGTTGGGGTGGAAAATTCCGGGGAATCCGGAGGTATGGTTCTTGCCGTGCATGGGGGGCTTTGTGGGCAGTGACGTGTTGGCAGGGGTGTGGGCGACGCGGATTCTGGAGAGTGACGATGTAGTTGGCCTGGTTGATTTGGGGACCAACGGCGAGATTGTGATGGGCAACCGGGAGAAGTTGATTTGTGCTTCGACGGCGGCGGGGCCGGCCTTTGAGGGAGCGAAGATATCGAAGGGGATGCGGGCGGTGACCGGTGCGGTGTCGGAGGTTTTTGTGGAAGACGGAGCACTTCGTTGCCACGTGTTGGGGAACGCGCAAGCGCGCGGTGTGTGCGGGAGTGGATTGGTTGATGCAGTGGCGAGCAGTCTGGAGTTGGGCTGGATTGATATCACGGGGCGGTTGAGTGAGGGACGGGATTCGCTGCCATTGTGTGATTCGATCGAGCTGACGCAAAAGGACGTGCGGGAATTGCAATTGGCCAAGGGGGCGATCGCGGCGGGTTTCGAGATTTTGTGTGATATATGGGGTGGCGAGCAATGTTCGCTGGACCGGCTGAACCTGGCGGGGGCGTTCGGGAATTACATCAATCGGAGTAGTGCCCGGCGGATCGGCTTGTTGAAGTATCCCGAGGAGAAGATTGTGCCGGTGGGCAACTCGGCGCTGTTGGGGGCCAAGCAGGCGTTGTTCGTGGAGGCGGGGGAAGACTTCTCCAAGATTACGAACAAGGTCGAACATGTTTCGTTGAGCGTTCATCAGCGGTTCCAGGAGGTCTTCGCGGACTCGATGCTGTTTCCGGAAGACGGGGCATAGGACGGGCGGAGCGGATTCGGTCACAGCGCATTATTCATGTCATTCAGCATTCTTTGTGATAGCCCAAATGGGTTCTATATGGGTTCAAAATGGGTTTGTTTTCATACCTCCAGTTAGGGTGTTTTATGTTGTAAATCAATGAAATGAATGTGGTTAATGGTGATTTTGAAATGGGTTTGTTTTGTAATATTTTTTTGCC
>CAZMVS010000152.1:0-2293 GCA_964569525.1 uncultured Planctomycetales bacterium | reverse complement strand
ATGATACAGATTTGCCGACCCGGATATTGTGGGCGAGGTTGTTGACCCTGTCGGCCAGCCGTCCGCGGGCTTGTCGGGCTTGGCGGCGTGCGGAGCGCCTGGATAGCCATGCGCAATACACGTGTCAGATTCAGGAAGCACTTGATCAGTTGCATGCCGTGTGAAAATTATCGGTCGTTGTTCATGATAAGTATTTTGTCTATACGGGAATTCATAACAGCCACAACTAAAGGGGCTTATTAGCCGATAGACCACAAAGTACTCATGTATGAAGTTGCTATTTGGAAATGTCGTTTGCTTGAAGCCCTTATAACCCGGTGCTACAATCAACCGATATAAAGCGGTTTAAAAAGGGGATTTTACCGGACATTTAAACTCTGGGTTTCTGAACAAGCACTGGTAAATCGCTAATCGATAGGGGATGTCCCCGCTATAATGAATTGAAAAGGATAATAAAAGTTTGCCGAGTATGGTCCTGTGACAGAAGGCGGTAAACGATTTGATTTCAGGAGAGGGCGATGTTTGAACGCTTTACAGATCGTGCCCGAAAAGTAATGGCCTTGGCCAACCAGGAGGCCCAGCGCTTCAACCACGAATATATCGGTACTGAGCATATTCTGCTCGGGCTGGTGAAGGAAGGATCCGGGGTAGGAGCCAACGTGCTTAAGAACCTGGACGTGGATTTGCGCAAGGTTCGCCTGGAAGTGGAGAAGCTGGTCAAGAGTGGTCCGGACATGGTGACCATGGGTAAGCTTCCTCAAACGCCTCGGGCCAAGAAGGTCATTGAATATGCTATCGAAGAAGCCCGCAGTTTGAACCACAACTACGTGGGAACGGAACACCTGTTGTTGGGGCTCTTGCGTGAGCAAGATGGTGTGGCTGCCCAGGTGTTGATGAATCTGGGGCTTAAGCTGGAAGATGTTCGCGAAGAGGTGCTTAATCTTCTCGGAGCCGGCCTGGAAGGAGAAGAGAGCGCTGCAGGTGGGACGATCAATGCCGAGCCGAAGAAGGGGAAAAGCAAGACGCCGGCCCTTGACTCGTTTGGTCGGGATCTCACCCTGATGGCCCGCGAGGGCAAACTTGATCCGGTGATTGGTCGGCAAAGGGAAATCGGCCGCGTGATTCAGATTCTTTGCCGGCGGCAGAAGAACAATCCCGTTCTTCTGGGCGAGGCGGGTGTCGGTAAAACCGCCATCGTGGAAGGACTGGCTAAGAAGATTGTGAGCAATGAAATTCCCGAGATACTCGCGAATCGCCGAATCGTGGTGCTCGATTTGGCCATGATGGTGGCAGGGACCAAGTACCGCGGCCAGTTTGAGGAACGTATCAAGGCTGTGATGAACGAGGTAATCCGGGCCAAGAATGTGATTTTGTTTATCGACGAGTTGCATACCTTGGTGGGTGCCGGTGGAGCAGAAGGTGCGATTGATGCCTCGAATGTGCTTAAGCCGGCTTTGAGTCGTGGAGAGATCCAATGCATCGGGGCGACTACGCTGGATGAATATCGCAAATATATTGAAAAAGACGGTGCCTTGGAACGACGGTTCCAGCAGATCATTGTGGAACAGCCCAACCGGGATGAAACCATGCAGATTCTACAGGGGCTGCGAGATCGTTACGAGGCTCATCACCGCGTTCAAATCACGGACGACGCCTTGTTGCAGTCGGTTGAACTTTCCAACCGTTACATTCCCGGGCGCGTTCAGCCGGACAAGGCGATAGACGTTTTGGACGAGGCCGGTGCGTCCGTCCGCCTCAAAACCATGACCAAGCCCCCCAATCTCGCTGAGATTGAGCGGGAAATCGAAAAATTACTCATGGAAAAGGACGAGGCGGTCAAAAATGTTGATTATGAGCGGGCGGCGGAACTCCGCGACAAGGCCGAGGTGGCCCGATCCAAGAAAGAGGATATGACCCGTGAGTGGCGGGACCGGGCCAAGGAAGTTGACGGGGTCGTGGACGGCGAGATTGTCGCCGAGGTCGTTTCCGGTATTACCGGTGTACCGCTGACCAAGCTGGAGAAGAACGAGGTTCAACGGTTGTTGAATCTCGAAGAAGAGTTGCATAAGCGGGTTATCAGCCAGGATGAGGCCATCCGGGCGGTGCCCCGGGCGGTGCGGCGGTCGCGTAGCGGCCTGAAAGATCCGAACCGTCCGATGGGTAGCTTCATCTTCATCCGGCCTTCCGGTGTTGGTAAGACCTACTTGGCTAAATGCCTGGCGGAGTTCATGTTTGGTGACGAGGATGCGCTGAATATTCTCGACATGTCCGAATTCATGGAGAAGCACAACGT
>CAZMVS010000151.1:0-2590 GCA_964569525.1 uncultured Planctomycetales bacterium | reverse complement strand
CCCACGGAGCCCTCGCTTCCCCCGCCCCCCCTCAACCCCCTTCCCCAGCGGGCCCCGACCCCCTTGGTTCTCCCCCATTCGGGCCGCCCCTACCGCCCGCAAAGCCGCTAAAAGCATGAGGCCTACGATAACCGTGGACAAGGTCGCTTCGATAATGGACAAGCCATGCCGAAAAATAACTCGACGCTGTGCTTTGTTACGTCTCATGAACCGGTTTCCCCGACTCGAATAGAGACATAATCGAACTCAACGCCGGTTTCATCGCTTCCCAGTGAAGCAAAACGAGCGTCTCCTGAAGCTGGAATGGTGTTATAAATAAACGTGCCTTGCTGCTGTCCATCGATACACACGTTAACCGTATCCAGCGATGGATCGATCAGCAGCCGAAAGGTTACAAAACCGGGAGGGAGAGATTCAAAAGCCGCCAGTTGGCCGCGTGTGGATCCATTAATGTAGTGATAGAGCGTTAATTTTTGATGTCCCGTATCCTGCAAAACCAATTCAGCGACAAGTGGGGCATAAGATGAGCCGCTCCAGTCTGCGTTGATCTGAAAAACCGCCCCACTGCTGCTGAGCATCAGGTCGCGGCAACAAACTTCCGCCGTGATAATGCCGATAAAATCATGACCAGGCTGCGACTCCAGAAATCCATCCGCCTGCCAAACGCCGCCCATCAGCGTGGATGTTTCAAAGTTATAACCATCGCGACGAACCCAATCGCCGGTGCCATCTCCATTCACATCAACAGCCGTCGGATTTTTGTCGAAATCAAGTTTCCAGAAGTTATTCAGGACTTCCGTTTCGTTCAATGGATAAGCCTCGGTAACGATTCGATTCGCCGAATCACTGCCCACCTGGCAAGCAACATTCACGCCGGTAATGTATCGGCGAGTGACCGAGGCCTGGCTGGATTGATAACCAATCTTGCCGTAAATCCTGTAAAACATGGTCGTGCCGGAATAATAGTTCCATGGATCATCCTTGTGCTTATATAGAAATCCTGTCGGCCTGTATTCATATCTAATTCGGCAGCTGGGACCGCCATCCAATTGTTTCAGCACCAGGCATAAATCCTGACCGGGTGGCTGTGGCGGAAATTGGTCGAAGGTAAAGCTCTTCCACTGAAAATACTCCGTCAGGGTTGATTCCTGCAATTCCACCTGGGCCAATATGGTGTCAGTAGGCGTGCGATATTCACTGGCCGTTCGTATCTGAACATATGCAAATTCCTTAGGCGGATCATTCATCATAACTGGAAATTCCACCCTGTTGATTTTCCAACTATGGGCGCTGTCGGGAATCGAGGGATTGAAATACTGGCCGGGCCATTCGTCTTTCTCCACCATTAATTCTTTCGGCGTGGACGATCCGTCGAAATAACATAGTAAGATTTCGTCAGAGTAAATCATGGGACCGGGATAGGTTTCCGTAAGGGATTTAGTCTGATAATCCAAGTTAAATTCGTGAACGTCCGAGGCTATTTTTACCGGCTCACCTTCATTGTAGGTGCGCATAATCGGACCGAAATTTTTAGCCGATCCGTCCCACGCGTAGCGTATCCTTTCACAAAATCCATCGCCGTCGCGATCAGGGACGGTAAAGGTTACGGCGTTGGCGGTGCGCTCTGAAAAATGAGTTGCACACGCCAGTTCATCCGCCAGGCGATTCACCACGCGGGAGCAGGTCAGCGTGCGCATAACCGGGCTGTCTTCGCCGGGCAAGGCCTGACCGGCAATATGCAGGGCTGAGGCCAATCCGCCGAGCAAGATAGTCATTACCATCAGGGAAACCATCAATTCCGCCAGGCTATACGCCCGTCGATAACGCGTGATCCCCCTTGAATAAAATATTTCACAACAAGTACCAGGCAATCCCGTATTCCTATCGAATCTGTTGAATTTCAGCTAGTCCCGTTTCGGAATTGACCATCAGGGTCAAACTATATCTCCCCGCCATAAGCGTGACTTGCCCACCGCTGTCCGGTCGGCCGAAGGCGTCAAATATTAACGTGGTATCATTGCCGAACTCGGCGGATGCAATTCGCGTTTCAAAAGGCCTGTCTTCCAAGTCCACTTGGTAATCACGTTCGGGATGATCATGGTCGGCAAGCCCCGGGCATTGATAAGCACCTGTGCCCGGCTGAAACAATACCTTCTGCACGCTGCTGGAAGCCATCGCTTTTTGCCGGGCGAGTTCCAAATCAGCCTTGAGCTTCATGCCCGCTGATTCCAGCTGTCGCCGTGGATATGCTCGACTGAACAAGGCAAAGCCGGTCATGGTTCCGATCGTCGCCAAAATGACCACGACCAATAATATTTCCACCAAGCAAAAACCGGCGATCCGCCTTATGCGCGAACCACCGGTATATTTTATTCGTTCTTTCACTGCGTATCTCAGCAGCAAGGCTTTGATTCCTGATTACCACTGGTCATAAGTGGTGCCCTGATCCGATGATGCATCACTGTTGGCAATAATCTGACCGGAATCACAATTGTAAACCCATCCGGTTGTCCCCGCGACTGCCGGCGCGGTTGCCCCGGTAACCACGGTAACGCTGTTCGCACCGGCGTTCGCACCAACCGTAAGCGGT
>CAZMVS010000150.1:0-4353 GCA_964569525.1 uncultured Planctomycetales bacterium | reverse complement strand
GTGATGGGTGCCATCCAACTATCCCCGTTGAGCAGCCGCTGCCAGACCTTCTCCACCTCGTCGCCCAGCGGCGTAACCCACCCCATTCCTGTGACCACTACGCGTCGTTTTGCCAATTTAGCTCTCCATCCTTCTGAAGATCAAAGCCGCATTCTGTCCACCGCTCAAGGAGTATCCCACACTCAAGACTGTCTTGATTTTGGCATCTATCGGATCACCGGTGATTACATTTAGCCCGCATTGCGGATTGACCTCGTTCACGTTTGCGGCCGGGACGATGGTATTGTTGTACATGCACAACGCCGCGATACCCATGTCGATGGCTCCGCTGCCGGCACCGTTATTGCCCACTGCCCCTTTAATGGCCAAGGCAGGGATCTTGCCAATTCGTTCCCCCAGCACTGTGCGCAGGCCGTTTGCTTCGGAGATATCGTACCCCGGTATTCCTGTACCAAAGGTCCCGATCATGTCCACGTCTTCGGCCGAAAGATTCGCATCACGCAACGCCCTCCGGATTGCCGTGGATAAGCCTTGGCCTTCCGGATGGGGCTGCGACCAGTTGCGGGTATTAGTGCCGGCCCCGAAACCAACCAATTCACCGTAGATTTTTGCTCCACGTGTTTTGGCATGTTCCATCTCTTCCAAGACCAACAGGCCTCCGCCTTCGCTGATTACCGTTCCGTCGTGTTGGCTATCGAAGGGGCGGCAGGCGTCGGTCGCTTCTCCATCGTCTTTTTTGCTGAGTCGCTGCAGTAGCTGCTGACGCAAAAGGCCCATGGGGTTCAGTTTGCTCTCCGCGCCGCCGCAGATACAAACATCCGCATCTCCTCGGGTAATGGTCCGAAAGGATTCGCCGATGGCCAAATGACTGGAAGCCTCGCTGCAGGTAATCGTGTTTGAGGTTGACTGGGCGTCATGCACGATGGTCACATGACAGGACAACATGTTGGGCAGGAACTTCAACAGCCAAAGGGGTGTGAGATTGGTCATCCCTTCTTTTCCCCATTGGTGAATATCGAAATTCCCTTTTTCGTCCACCGAAGTGGAGAGCGCACTGGCCAATTCGTTCAGATCCGCACAAATCAGCCCGGCCCCAATGTTCACGCCCAGGCGATCAGGATCCACGCCGGACATTCCCTCCGACTCGCCACGGTCCACCATGCACTTGGTTGCCAAGTTGGCGTCTTTGATTGCCTGGTGGGAGGCCGATACTGCAATTTCGATGTCCCGGGCCATGATCTTGACACTTTTGCGATACGTCTTGGGGACATATTGCGTGGTTTTGAGGTTTTCGATTTGGCCGGCTACTTTCGACTCAAACCCGGAAGGATCGAAAGCATCGATGCGGGTGACGGCATTTTTCTTCTCGAGAAGCCCTTTCCAGACTTCTTCAACACCGATCCCCAAAGGGGTAACCAGTCCCACTCCTGTAATAGCCACTCGCCGAGAATTCATGGGCTCTTCCTCAAGATGCGTCGCTCGTTTTTGCACTGTTAATCTGGTATGTGGTGAGAAGGCTCTTGAAGTCCTCGTTGAACACGAAGTTTTCTTCAGGGAATTTCAGTCCGCTCATATTTTGATCAATATGCGAGAATATCAGCTCCACCTCTCCGAATTCCCGGTTGTCACAATAGATTTTGCCGGAAATCGTGGCCGCCGCGTCGGACAGCGATTCAATGTCCGCCTCGTAACGCAACTGCTGGCCGGGGCGAGCAATACCGTCAAATTTGGCCCGCTTGATCTTGGCCAAGATCACCTTTTCCGCGAAGTCCCGCGCCTCTCCCACCAGGATCCCTGCCGTTTGGGCCATTCCCTCGATCATCAGGCTGGCCGGCATGATCGGAAAGCCGGGAAAATGGTCGTGCAAATGTTCCTCGGCCAAGGTGAGATTCTTGACCGCCACGGCCCGTTTGCCCGACTCGAACTCGACAAATTTGTCTATCCAGATCCAGCGCATAATTATCGAAACTCCGCTGCCGGAAGCTTGGTTTGAAGGTGACGACCGACACCTGCCGGCCGCGATTTAAGCCAATCCCCGTCAATGAACGGTCACGCCGCCATTTTGGCCTCGATGTAATTCACCAATGTCTTGACGGTGAACAATTCCTGAACCTTGTTTACATCTGGATCTTCCTCGAACCTGGAAAAATCAGCGTGAGGCATCGAAATCTTGATTTTTTCCAGGCCCGTCTGGGTGAACTTCCCATCTTCCACGTATTCAGGATTGTTCAGCAAATCGTCGGGGAACATTTCCTGTCGCGGAATCTTAATATTGAAAGTTTTTTCGAGCCTGAACACGATATCAAGAAAGTCGATACTTTCCGCCCCGAGATCGCCCTGAAGCGTCGAGTCCTCGGTGACTTCCTCCGGTTCCACTGCCAGTGCTTCCACGAGCGTATCCCGGACCTGTTCAAAGACCTCTGGACGGCTCATTGCCATGTTACCTTACCTCCATTACCATGGACTTTGTTAGACGGTCGTATCCGCCTCCCAAATAGTTTCGGGCATCCTTTCACGTATCATTTTGCCGGTCAGGTTTTGATCAGCAGTTTCAAACTCTCTCGCGCATCCGCAATCAATTTCTTATCCAAGGCTTCCATCGCCGGTTCGTCATCCGCCAAATTAAAATGCCGAAGCGACCAGCGGGCTTTGACCATTTCCGTCTCGCCGCACCGGCCGCTGCCTACGAACTGACTCGAATCCGGACCAATCTGTTTGGCTTCCACGTCAACTTGGAAAATCCGTCCCGGGACGACAAAACTCTTGTAAGTCACGTTCCTGACTTCCGACAGCACCACGATGCTGTGGCTGAAATCTTCGGTCTGACGTACCAACCAAGCCGAAGCCTGGGTGAGGGCCTCTATCATGAGCACCCCAGGTAAAACCGGAAAACTGGGGAAATGGTCTGCCAGATATTCCTCAGCCAACGAGAGCGCCTTGACCGCCGATATTCGCTGGCCAGGCACCATGTCCGTAATTTGGTCAATTAATACGAATTTCATATAGCATTGGCGGCCGCTCGCCGCATTTGATCCTTAGTTTCCAACGAGCAAAAGTTTAGACGTACCTTGGATGACTTGCAAGTGTTACATAGAACCGATTTTTCGTCAATAGCGGGCCCCCGGGGACTGGTTTTCGTCAGTCGCAGGGGCGGCAAAGGCATTCGCCCCAGCTCCGCCGGTCGCCGTAAGAGTATAAATGTTTGATTTTACAGATGTTCGACAAATCTGCCAGCTGCTTTCTTTACTTCCGATGATTGCTTATTTTATTGAAAGTGGCAGATGCAAATGGAGGTTGCTTTTTGGTCAGAGGCCGTCAGTAGCGGCTCGTTGGGATCAAACTTGGTTAAAATCGCCGGCTGGCGGTGGATTCGGCAAGCATCAAGGGTAAAATATAATTTTTCTGGCTTTATCAGCCTGCAACTTTCCAGTTAATAAGGTGACTATAGAGTTTCAACCCTGTTTTTCAGCATATTGGCAGAGGCCAAAGAAATAACAAAATTATGACCCTTCGTTACCGCTTGTTCCTGGTTTATCTGATTGTGGTTTTGCTCAGCGTGGCCACTGTAGGCATCGCCATTTTTGAATTGCACCATTCCCACGGAATCCTTGCCTCTCTTCAATGGTGGAATCGAATTGTTTTGAAAGTTCAGGAACTGAAGACCGCTTTTGAGCGGGATACCCTGGTTCAATTGGTTCCGGGCGAGGTTCGCCCGCCGCCGCCCAAGGAAGCTGATTTTCCGACTTTGTTGGAAGAAGCCCGCGACTTGATGGACACCCAAACAGGAATCGTACGTTGGCAAATCAATATGCTTTATAGCCAATATGAAAAGTGGCAGGAAAAAGTCGCCGATCCGGCCGTCAGCAGGGCTGAACAATGGGAAGCGATTCACCATGTCCGTCAGCGGCTGAATATTCTGCTGGGAAGCCTGGAGACCCAACAGGCGGAGGTCCAAAAAGAAGCCCAGGCCCAAGACAAAAGAACTCGTTACCTGTTGATCAGTGTAATGGCCCTGACTGCCTTGCATGTGCTCCTGGTAGGCATGCTCCTTCGCCGTTGGTTATTGCGTCCTATGGAGAGACTCAACCGTCAGGTTGAGGCCCTCGCCCATGACCAGCCACCCCAAGAGCCGCTGCTAACCTACCCCTATGAAATGGCTAACTTGGCTGTTGCCCTTGATCGGGCCCGCCAATCGCTCGGAGAAATGCGCCGTCGCCTGATCGAATCGGAACGCATGACCACCATCGGGCAGTTCGCCGCCCAGCTCGCCCACAACCTGCGTAATCCACTATCCAGTATTCGGGCCGTCGCTCAGCTGACTGCTCGGCAGGATCCAGGCGATGGGAGCATCCG
>CAZMVS010000149.1:0-3125 GCA_964569525.1 uncultured Planctomycetales bacterium | reverse complement strand
CAGGTTTTCATATGACATTTCCACTTGGCCTTGCGACTACGCCGCCGGGTCGCGCGTGCTTCATCCTTTGCATTCTCCCGATTTTCGTCCGCCTGAGGTTATTCTGGACTGTATACAAAGAAAATTGATACCTCATAATTCATTCTTGTGGGTAGTTGCTCTTACAATCCAGGCAGGCTGAAGGTTCCGGATTTTGGTACAAAAATCGTAACCGGATTTGTGCCCAGTGGAAGAAGTGTTTTTTGGAACCGATTGAATGGTAAGTAGTTGTGTCGCCTCTACCCTGTTTTTGTAGAACGCAGGTCGTCGGTTCGAATCCGACCGGTGGCTTTCCCTTTTTTCTTCGCATGCAACCACGCGGGGTGGCGTATGTCCTTTAGAAGCAAGATTTCATTGTAACTTTGCCGGGTACCATTCGGGTCAGGGATTGGTTTTCTTCATTTCGCGGTAGCGTTTATCCAGTTCCTTCATATTGAAGCGGATGCTGACTACAGAATTTTTTTCGCCTTTTTTTAGCTGTGCATAAGTGGTAGCCACAAGTGTGCCGTCGGGAAGCAGCTCCAAACCCGAGTAGCCGAGATCCCATTTCTTTGGGCTGGTGAGCAGCCGCACGCGATAACGCCCCTCGCGACCGTTCACGATATCCTCGTAAGTGCCGACCCAGGCAACGAACTCACCTATCGTCAGGCTGCCTTTGGCGGCGTCGCGAAAAGTGATAACCAATCTTCCGTCGGGCAGGTATCGGGGCATGTGCCGATGTCCGGTTAAAGCAGCGGAAAGCTCAACCGGCTCGGACCAGGTTTGCGCCTCATCATTACTGACAATCAACATCGAGTTGTAATTGTGCTTGTTCTCGCGGATCAAACAGGCGATCTGTTTGCCATCCAGCGAACGAATCAGCGAAGGTTCCGTCAAATCCGCACATGGATAGGCGGCGATCTTGCGTTCGGGATTCCATGTCAATCCGCCGTCGTCGGAAGTACTTTGCCACAAGGTCTGCGGCGATTGGTCTTTGTCGTCCTTGCCTCGCTGGTAAACAGCCAGCAGCTGTTTGCCTTTGTTGGTCAGTATAATTGTCAATGGCGCGACGACGCAGTGCAGGCCGTTAGGCTTGAACGGCGTCCAGGTTCTGCCGTTATCGAGCGAAGCGGATTGGCGCATCGCCCCATTACCTTCGAAGACGAACAGACGCTTCCGGCCTTGCGGATCCCTCAGACGATGAATGGCCGGACAGTTGGTAGCAGTCTTCCAGTTCTCTGGCACGGGCAAACGATCGCTCCATGTCCGCCCACCGTCAGTGCTCTTCTTCATTACCGCCGACGGCCCCCCCATGCCCGAGTGGATAAACACAAAGAATTGTACGCTTATCCTCAAGAAGAAGAGTATGCGGATGACCGCAGTACTGATTTGGTCGGGAATCGACAACGCTGAGCCGCTCGGGCTCTCCCGTCAGATCGATGATCGGAATAGTGTATTTCACCGGTTGTGTTCGCGGCGTACATGGGTCTTTCTTTTGTTTATCGCCAGACGCATCATCGCCCGCTATTGCCGGGGTAATCGCCATAAGCACGATACCAAGAAGAGTCATCCCGAATCGTTTCATCTCCATGCCTCGTCTGTTTGTAAGATCACAAGTCCTGCAGGGCATTCTTGTTGATAAGCAGCCTTCACCATTATCCTTTATTCTGGCAGTTTTTTGCGGTATTCATCGACGTATAAACCGATCTTTTCCACGGGAATACGCTCAAAATGAAAACCGTCAGGTGGTTCGGACGTGTTTATTGCGGTGAAAAGATCGGTCACGCCCCCATTCTTGTCATCCTGTTGGATTGCCAGATTATCCGTGACGGTCAGCACTTCGGCCCCGAGTTTCTTGTTCATGTGTACTTCCAGCCAGCCCGGCCCGATGCTGATGTTACTGGTGACAATATTATTCTTGGGCTTGGCCGGCTCATCGTCATACAAAGTCAAAAGTTCGGGATAACGCTCGCTCCAAGGCGGTTTACGATAGGGCATGGCCTCGAGGCGCTCGGCGAGCACGTTATATGATCCGTCAAAATAGTTTTTCGCCCACCCCATGCCCCGCGCATCAATGTAAACACCCATTTTGCACTCGGCAAAAAGGTTGTTTTTAACAATATTGTCCCGCCCGCCGCCGATCAAAATGCCCCGAAACGTTCTGTAGAACACATTGCCGAAGATAGTGGTCCCACTGCTGAAATCGTCGAGATAAACCGCCTGTACACCGATCCAACTTTTGTAATCCCCGATGTGATGCCAATAGTTATGACGGATGACGTTGCCTCGCTGGGTATAATCACGACCCATGTAAAATGCCCCTGCATCGTCAGTTTCCTGGCAGACATGATGCACCTCGTTGAATTCGATGAGATGTTCGTTGCCGGACAGCCCGATGGCGTTATGCGGGGCGTTATGAATCAGGTTATGGGCGATACGATTGCCCACGCCGGTCACGGAAACGGCCGAACGATAGGTATAAACCCATCGGCTGTAATCCTGGATGTGACAATTATCCACATAGTGACCGGCAGGTGTCAGCGTCTTGCGGTCTCCGCCTTGAACGGAAATAACCGTTTCCCCGATATGCTGCAGGTCGCAACTTTGCACCCCGTTGTTCTTCCCGCCGTTTATATCCACCGCGCTGGTGCCGGTATTGCGAATCAAGCAGCCGACCAGCCGATTATTCTCGCCGCCCCGAATCGTAACCGCCTTGCCGCGACACACTTCAAGTATCAAGTTAACAAATGAGACGTTCGATACATTTTCCATTTCAATAATCGAATCGATCAGGGACACGTAAGCGGAATGATCCTTCACCGAAGCCGGCGGCCAGAAATACAGCATCCCCGTGGAACGCTCGAGATACCATTCCCCCGGCGAGTCCAGTTCGGACAACAGATTAACCGCATACCAGCGGGCTCCTTTGCGATAACCGTACCAGTGGTACGGCTTTTTCATCGTGATCACGGAATTCTCAATATCGGTGGATTCGACGGGTGCATATGTGTCAGCCCAGTCCCAAAACCAGAAACCGTGCAGCCAAATATCCTTTTCGTTAACCCAGCGTTTCGGCCGATCGCCGTCATAGGTGAACTTGCCGATCT
>CAZMVS010000148.1:0-7190 GCA_964569525.1 uncultured Planctomycetales bacterium | reverse complement strand
GGTGTCCTGGTCCTTGCTGATGGTAGGAGTGGGCTTCACTGTCAGGCGGGCCACAATCTGCTGGCCGGTCGTTACTCCACCGGTAATGCCGCCGGCATTGTTGCTGCCAAAACTGACGTTGCCCTTATCATCAGCACGGAGTTGGTCGTTGCACTGCGAACCGGTCATTTCTTTGACCTTGACCCCGGCTCCGATTTCAACGGCTTTGATCGCCCCGATACTTAACATGCGGCCCAGTTCGCCGTCCAGTTTTTTGAAGACAGGCTCACCCATACCGGCGGGTACGCCGGTGGCCTTAATCTCCACGACACCGCCGCTGGAATCACCGGCGTCTTTGATCTCCACGATCTTTTTGAACATCTCGTCGGCAGTTTCCAAATCCGGGCAGAACAGGCTGGGATGCACTCCGTATTCCTTGCGGATTTTCTCGCCGTCCATCGGTATGGCAGGGAAATGACCGATCATCTTTTCAACTTCCGCCAGAACGGGCAATTTCTCCAGGAAGCGCATGCCCGGTTTGATTCGCCCTTCCTTGTAAACGAAATTCCAAATCGGGTCGTGAATGCGACGGACTTCATGGTAAGCGGCGGATTTTTCCCGAATCTGCTCGATGGGCATGTCCGTGGCAACGACGCCGGCAGCCTCTTTGACATAAGCGTTAACTTCGATGCCATGATTGGCCAATACCCGCTTGGCGACGGCACCCGCGGCGACGATTGTTGACGTATATCGGCCGCTGAAAATGCCGGCCCCGATGGCGTCGTCCCAACTGCTGTACTTCTGATAGGTGGCATAGGAAGCATGGCCCGGCCGCGGGGTGCGATTGGTGATCTGGTATTGCTCGATGTGTTCAAAATGGCGATCGAGATTGGGGATCAGGATCACGAAAGGCGTCCCGTTGGAATAAAAGGCGTTGCTGAAACCGGGCATGGTGTCGGCAGAGTTAATGCCGCTATAAATGATGGGAATATCCGGTTCGCGACGGGGGGAGGTTACCTCGCCCTGTCCGGGCTTGCGGAGCATCAGCTCGCCGTAGATTTCCTCCTCGGTAATCATCATTCCAGGGGGGACGCCCTGCAGATTGATGGACAATCCGTCCTGGTAAGAACCGCCGCCCACGGTGACCTGAAACAGTGTACCTATGTCGCACCCCAACATACATATGCTCCTTTTTAATAGTTGTTTACAGTAATTATTGACCGACTGACAGGACTCCCCCGCTGCATCAAGCTAGAGCAAGCTCTATTTATATGTAGCGGTTGTAAAGCCATAAAACAGGTCGTGAAGGGCCATTACCGGTCCCTAAGCCGCTACACAAAAAGTGGAACTTTTATAGATCATCCGCCTCGGGTGAATTATTGAATTTCCGACTGGGGACTGAGTATAGAGGAGATCGCCCGGAAAGCCAAGAGATATTTGTGCTCAACCGTGCAAGGCGGCCTGCCTTTTGTAATGGTCCTCCAGAACAAGGGCGGCCATGGCTTCGACCACCGGAACGGCACGCGGGCACAGGCAGGGATCATGTCGGCCCTTGGTCTGAATGGTTACTTCCTGGCCTTGGGTATCACGTGTTTTCTGTTGAGCGGCAATGGAGGAGGTCGGCTTGATAACCACGCGGAAGATGATCGGCTGGCCGTTGGAGATACCGCCCATAATTCCGCCGGCGTGGTTGCTGAGAAATCCGGAGGCGTCCATCTGGTCGTTATGCTCCAGGCCGGTCATGTTCGCCGCAGCAAAACCGTCGCCGAACTCGATGCCACGAACGGCAGGAATGGACAACATTGCCTTGGCCAGATCAGCGTTCAGTCTGTCGAAGATTGGTTCACCCAGGCCGGCCTGCATACCGGTAATCTGACATTCCACGATGCCGCCCACGCTGTTACTTTGGGAACGGATATCTTCGACTCGTTGAATCATTTTCTCGGCGGCGGTGGCATCGGGTGCGCGCATGGGATTGCGTTCGATCTGGTCGAAATCGATTTTGCTACAGGATATTCCACCGGCGCGAATGGTGTAGGCGATTATGTTGATGCCTCGACGGTTCAATAATTGTCGGGCGACCGCTCCTGCAGCGACACGGGCTGCCGTTTCACGAGCCGAAGAACGTCCGCCACCGCGGTAATCGCGCAATCCGTATTTCTGGAGATAGGTGTAGTCTGCATGTCCGGGGCGGAATTTATCCTTGATTGATTCGTAGCTGGAGGATTTGGCGTCTTTGTTGTAAATGATCATCATCAGCGGGGTGCCGGTGGTCTTGCCTTCGAACATTCCGGAGAGGATTTCCACCGCGTCCGCTTCTTTGCGTTGGGTGACGACTT
This sequence comes from uncultured Planctomycetales bacterium, assembly GCA_964569525.1. Classification (GTDB taxonomy): domain Bacteria; phylum Planctomycetota; class Phycisphaerae; order UBA1845; family PWPN01; genus JAAYCU01. The sequence continues at coordinate 4,872 of CAZMVS010000148.1, read as the reverse complement.
TCGACTGTCCCGGTCGGCGACGATCCATTTCTTTCTGGACCGCTTCCAAGTCCAGCTCCACGCCCGGGGTTACGCCGTCCATGATCACGCCGACCGCCTGGCCGTGCGACTCGCCGAAGGTTGTAATCCGCAATACTTGGCCGAAACTATTTCCTGGCATGGCAATGTTCCTCAATCCGGGTGGCCAATTGATCGACGGCCTGTTCCGGGGTGCAATTATCGAGATTCACACTCAAATCCGCCAGTCTTTCATACTGGGGTGCCCGCTCCCGATAAAGGCGATCAAAATCAGCCTTGGGATTCGTTGTATCGAGGAAAGGGGGGAGCCCGTGTTGTTCGATGCGTCGGAAAAGTTCATCCGCAGGGACTTCCAGGTAAACGGTCAGCCCGATAGCGCTTAACAATTTGCAAACGGTTTCATTCAAGGCCGTCCGCCCGCCGAGAGAGACCACGCTGGATGATCCGGGATGATCCAGCTTCAGGTAAAGCTCACAAACCACGTGGCCCTCGATGCGATGGAAATGTTGCTCGCCGTACTGACTGAAAATCCGGCGGACCGGTAATTGCTCATTATATTCGCAGGCGTGGTTGGTCTCGATCATGGGATCCACATCAAAGAAAGGACAATCCCATCGTTTTGCCAGTGCTTTGCCCAAGGTGCTTTTACCGCAATGTTTCATGCCGATCAGCAAAACGTTCATAAACTGTATCCTATATTCCGTCTTGTTCGAAACGGCAGCTGCTTATATAGCAGCCTGCTCACCAATCCTCCATGCCGCCGGTATCGCGAAGATGACCGATGTCACCCCAAGTGCCCAGGCGCCAATCGCCCGCGGAAACGAGAAAGATATTGAGACCGGCATTATAAAGCTTAAAACGTCGTGGTTCGCCCAGGGGAATATGCAGGGTATAGTACAACAAGTCGGCCAATGGTCCACCATGGGTCACGACCACAATCCTTTGTCCGGCATGGTGTTCGGCGATTTCAAGCGCACACTGGATTACCCGATCATAGCGTTGCCGCCTGCTTTCCCCTTCCGGGACGATGTAATCCGCGTTGCCGGACATATACTTTTCGTATTCTTCAGGATATTGGTGCTGAATCTGCTGGAGGTTGAGACCCTGGAAAATACCGAGGTGCCGTTCACGCAGACGGGCATCCCTTTGGATCTGGTGCCGGCTGCGATTGGCGATACATTCGGCGGTGCGGGAAGCCCGTTGCAAATCACTGCTATAAAGGGCCTCGAATCCTTCTTCGGCAAGACGGATGGCCAAGGCTTCGGCCTGTCGGCGGCCGTGCATACTCAATTCGCCGTGGAGATGGCCCTGGTATTTCCCCAGGTTGCTCCACACCGTCTCCCCATGTCGGACGACCCATAATTCCGTTGTTGATGATATCTCTGCCATTGTTTAGTGCACGCTTAATCCGCTTCCATGCGTAAATCGCCGCCCAGGTTGGTCATTTTATCCACGAATTCGGGGAACGTTACTTTCATCGCTTCGGCAGTTGAGATTTCGGTTTCACCAGCCACGCCGGTGGCAGCCACCGCCAGGGCCATTACCACGCGATGATCATGATGCCCGTTTACTTTCGCGGGTTTCAATGGACTTTCCTCGATGACCAGGCCGTCTTTAAGCTCGGTAATCTTCGCTCCCATTCGGGAGAGCTCCTCCCGCATGACGGCGATTCGATCGGTTTCCTTGTAGCGAGCCTGGGGAACGTTGATCAGTTCGGTCTTTCCCCGGGCAAAACATCCCACTACTGCCATCATAGGCAAGGCATCAGGCGTTTCGTTCATATCCAGGCGGCATCCGGTGAGTTGGCCGGGGTGAATCCGCAAACCATCCGCCTCTTCGGTAATTTTCGCGCCCATCTTTCGCAGGTAATCGATTACCGCCTTGTCGCCCTGGGGATCATTCATATCCAGTCCGCAGACAAGGACGTCATTGTCACCCAGGGCCCCGGCAGCCAGGAAGAAAGTGGCCGATGAGAAATCCGCCGGTACCCGCATGTCTATCGTCTTGTACCGCTGTCCGCCGGGGACGTGAAATTCACGCATGTTTTCATGTTCCAGGCGAATGCCGACGCGGTGCAGCCAATCAAGCGTGATCGTGACGTAAGAGGCTTCGTTAAGCAGGGGTACGTGAATGGTTGAATCTTTTTCCGCCAACGGGGTGCACATCAGCAGGCTGGTCAGATACTGGCTGGTGACGGCTTCAATGCTGGTTTCACCGCCCCGCAGGCGGCCGGAGACCACGAGGGGGGCGACTCCCCCGCCGCGGGTGCTGGTGACCACCGCTCCAAGCTGGTTCAGCGATTCAGCCAGCGGGCCCACCGGTCGGCGGCGGATCTGGTCATCGCCGGTGAGTACCGATAATCCCTCTTCCACCAGGGTGCAGGAGCCCAAGGCGATGCGCATGGTGGTACCCGAATTGCCTACGTCGATCACGTTATCCGGGGCTGTTGGTCGGCCGGCGGTGCCCACGATTTCCCAGGCGTCGTCATGCAGGTCGATTTGAGCACCCAGTAAGCGGTACGCCCTCACCGCCGCCATCGTATCGGAGGAGACCAGCGGGGCTTCGATGCGGCTGCGACCGTCCGCCAGGGAGGCGATGGCCACCGCCCGGATAGTGTGGGATTTGGAACCGGGTATCTCCACCGCCCCTTTAAGCAACGATTGTCGGCATAGCAAGCGCATGATTCATCCGCCTTTCAGAGAGCAAGCTCTCTTTATATGTAGCGGTTGCAAAATAATAAAGCGGCGATAATAGGGCCACTTATCGATCACGGGCCGCTACATAAAATTGAGATTTCCATGGTCCCGTTGTTCAACTGTTTCGGTCAATCTATGGCTATATTAAAACAAACCCGAAGGACAAGCGAAAATTCCTGGAGAAGACTCGCCTGCCCTTCGGGTAGAAATCATACGTTTAGTAGCCCCGGTCCCGGGCTGAACATTTGTTTTATCCACCAGCGTTGTTGCCGTAGATCAGGTACACCTCCCCGGCATCGGTACGGCGTTTAACCGGATTCTCCTGCGGATAGGTATAGTCAGCCAGCGGCAGCCCCAGGAGGACGTCATCGAAGCCGTCCGCATTCACATCGCCGGCGGCCCCGGCCCAGGTAATGGAGGCTTCATCAATTGTACCGAGCTTATAAGGACTGACGAAAATCAGGCCGGGCAACTCGTCCGTACCGACCTGGGACAGGAGAAATTCGCGATTGACCAAGTGCGGTCCGCCGAATACCAGGTAAGCAACGCCTCGGCGAACTTCTCCATTAGGTAACTCCTGTACTTCGTCGGCAGCCACGATCAAGAGGTCTTCAATTCCATCTCCATTAAAATCGCCGGCGCTTTCGATATGCTCGCCCGCGCCACTATTCAACGTACCGTAGAATTTCACGCCTTGCAGATTCGAGGAACCGATCTCGTCCACATAGAAGGCGTTTTCGCCCGTCAGCCGCTGTCCGCCGAATATCACGGAGACGAAACCGGCGTTTACCGCGGTGGGGCTATCCATAGTCGGTGAGGCAATGGCGATATCGTCGATGCCATCGGCATTAACATCGCCGATCTTGGTGGTTCGCTCACCGAGCCGGGCATAATCTTCGGTCCCGTAAATTTCTACCCGCGGGGGATTATCCTCGGACAATTCAAGATCGCCGAAGTCCAGGCGGCCGAAGATGATGTACACGATGCCGCCATCGATGACGCCATCGCGATCCGCTCCCGGCGCACCGGCAAGAATATCCTCGTGACCGTCCAAGTTGAAATCGCCGGCCCCGGAGGCATAGCCGAATTCGTCCCCATCCTGCTCACCATACAGGAAATTCTGCCTAGTTGGTTCAAAGCAACGATTACAAGGATCAGCATTAGGACATGTTATGTAAGTGGGCAAGGATTTCACAGGTGCACTGGAAGAATTTGTAAAATTCGTTCCTATCCACATCATTACTACACCGGGATTAAAGTTTAATCCAGACAACGGTCCTCCATAAGGCGCCGAGATTAACAGTTCGTTGTCGCCATCCTTTTGCGCAAAAAAACCACCGTTCGTCAAATCCGCCATCTCCTTTACGGTTTTGCCAAAGGCCGACTCCAAACCTCCGTACCACAGGCCTCGCCAGCGAATCCCGGGAAGCGAAGATGCATCAATACAAAGACCCTCATCAGTCATCTCACCGTAGGTCTCACATGTTGCCGGGTCGGCTTGTCCCGCAAAGGCGATTTCCACAGTAGCGTTACTTTGAACACCGGTACTCTCGATATAAATAACCCAACCCATGGTCAGGTAATCAGATGAAGGGTCGCCCCAATATTGGATATTATCATTCCCGGGATCAGAGGTGGATTGGGGATGCGGCCAGAGACTGCTATATGTGATGCCATCATCATCGCAAGGATCGTCGTCATGATGTTCTATAAGACCGACGATTCGTGGGAAACCCATGATGATTTCGGGCGAGCCGTCGCCGGTCATATCCTGGAACCGAGTCACGGAAGTTAAACCATCTGTATTCTCACCCAGATTATTAGTGCTGGGGAGTATCTGGCCCATCACAAAAATTGTGCCGCGATAATCGTCGCCCCAGTTGTTAATGTTTATCTCGCTACCGTACTTGCCGCCGATACCGTCGCCCTCTTCAGGCGGGATGCCGTAAATTAAGAAGGCGGAACCGACTTTGCCGCGTTCAAAGGGCTGGCCGTAACGGGCGACAATCAGGAAATCATCCGCCCCGTCATTGTCGTAATCACCCAGAGACACCCCGGTTGACCCCAGCCAGGCTTCTTGGTCAAAGCCGAGGATCCGGGTACCGGAGACCTGTCGTCCGACCTCTGCCAAGTCAACGGTCTTCTTGGCCGATCCGCT
>CAZMVS010000147.1:0-1611 GCA_964569525.1 uncultured Planctomycetales bacterium | reverse complement strand
CCAATTTGCCAGCGAAACAAAAGATTTATCCTTACTTACCGGGGGATGCCCGTTGAATTGCGGCCTGTGTAAAAATCATCTCAGTCGCACCATGATGCTCAATGTTGATCTGACCAATCGCTGTAATCTTCGCTGCCCTATCTGTTTTGCCAACTCCGCCGCCGTTGGTTATGTCTGCGAACTTTCCCGTCAACAGGTAAGGGACATCATCCAAAATGTATTAGACAAGAGCGTTTGTCGTGGGCCTTGCGTTCAATTCTCCGGTGGCGAACCCACCGTACATCCCGAATTCATCGACATTGTCCGTGACACTCGTCAATTCGGCTACGCACAGATTCAAGCTGCCTCCAACGGCCTGCGTTTCGCTCAAGAACCCGATTTTGTCCAAGCGTGTGCCGAAGCCGGCCTAAACCAGGTGTACCTCCAGTTCGACGGCCTGAACGACGAAGTTTATAAGAAGAGCCGCGGCAGGCCGTTGACCGAGCTTAAACTACAAGCTGTTGAAAATATCTACAACGCCGGTATGCGTACCACCCTTGTTCCAACCATCGTCAAAGGCTTCAATGACGACCAGGTCGGCCCCATCCTCCAGTTTGCCGTGGACAATATTGACAAGATATCCGCCGTCTCTTGGCAGCCGGTCGCTTTCACCGGGCGAATTGACTACAGCGAACGCATGAATCAGCGCTATACCCTTGCTGATCTTGCTCGTGATATCGAAGAGCAGACCGGCATGATGAACATGTATCGTGATTGGTATCCCTATTCATTCGTGGAACCCTTCTGCCGCATGGTCGAAGCCGTTACCGACGAACCGGTCGCCCATACCAGTTGCCACGGTCATTGCGGAATGGCTTCGTACCTCATTATCAATCCAAGTACCGGGCAGGTGGTCCCCATTCCTCAAATGGTGGACGTGGAAGCACTGATGAGCCATATCGATCGCATCGCCGATCGAATCGAAAAACGTCCCTGGCTGAAAAATCGGTGGCACATGGCCTTGGCCATGCGCCACATGCGTAGATATTTTCATCCGGAAAAAGCCCCCCAAGGTTTTGACTTCAATGCCCTCGTTGATTTTATGGAAAGTTTTGTGAATTTCGGCGAACGCTTCCCGAATAACCAGGCCCGCCGACAGCAGACCGACACCCAACCCTGGCGGGCACTGCTGATAGCCGCCATGCACTTTCAGGACGTTTATAATTACGAGATCGACCGGGTTCGCCGTTGTGTTGTCCATTATGGAACCCCGGACGGAAAAATGTATCCCTTCTGCACTTATAACAGCGGTCCGTGTTACCGAACCCGTGTGGAGAAACAATTTTCCAGACCGTTAACAAAAACGCGAAAGGCTTAATTTATACCCACGCCATAATCATTGATTACAGTTGCTTCCAATAGCGGTAATCAAATCTTGGCCGCTTATTATTACTAATCGCTTATCCCTTTATTCATGCCTGTCTAAACTCATCCTTCCCGCTATTTCTTGATTTTAAAAACAAACATAATATGCCACTCTTGTCCAAAACAGCATTCAGCAAACAGGGGGTAGGATAGAAGAGTCCCCGGTAATTGGGTACGATTTTGTTGTTTTGCAAAACCCCAAAAACC
>CAZMVS010000146.1:0-9033 GCA_964569525.1 uncultured Planctomycetales bacterium | reverse complement strand
GCCGCGTATTTCGGAACATGTCGCTTTTATCCTCCATTTGTCCCTGGCGTTCGGGATTGGGTTTCAGGTGCCGGTGGTGGTCGCCTTTTTGGCCTCCATTGGTATTGTGACCACATCCGAGATGAGCAAATATCGCCGTCACGTCTGGCTGGGGATGGCCATGGCTTCGGCGTTCCTGACACCGCCGGACTTGGGCAGCATGGCCCTGTTGCTTTTGCCGATGGCGGCACTGTTCGAGGTTGGCTTGGTCGCCGGCCGCTTCCTGGAAAAGGAACGCGAGGCGGAAGCGTAAGGGACTGACGATTGGCCGCGGCATTAGTGTCTTTGATCATCAGCATTTGAACAATTCCACGAGGATGCAGGGTCGGCTGGTGCTTTCTGTAAGCTTCGCACCTTGCTTTTGCAGAGCGCGGAGTTCCCCGGCATCCCAAACACAATGGCTTTAATGGGTTTGAAATGGGTTTGTTTTTAGCGCTTTCGGCGAGCTTATTTTTTGGTGTAACTTCTTTAAGGAGGTCGATTTACAAGCGTTTTGAAATTGGCTTTGTTTTGTAATTTTTTCTTGCCCTTGGGGGATGATGTTGTTTTTTTGCAACGTTCGTTGGGTTGCATGAAATTCACAAGTTGTATTGGGGCGATCGTTTCGCAAATATTTTGAAAGATCAGAAAAACAGTGACAAAGAGCAACCGCAAGAAATCGATGGGTCCGGTGAGCTGAGAGGTATTTAATTGAGCGTGCATTTTAAGGCCTTTCCCTGTCTCGGCGCGCGGGGATTAAAGTTTGCTATTTCCCGAATACATAGGACATAACACGGCGGGTGTTCCGGGAAGGAGTAAGAATTCAGGAGACAGGAGTCAGGAGGGAGGGAGCCCAAAGGTTGCGATGCGCTTCTGCCGGGACTGGTATGTGTCGCTTTTACGGGGCTCAGGGTGAAGGCGGGCCGAGCTTGCCCCATCGTTGGCGATTACAATCGATGAATTATCCTGCTTTATTATCTTCGTAAGCAGCCCTATTCCTGGAAAAAGATGTGGCACCCGACGTTGACCAAGTACCAGTCGGGGCTTACTTTATGCATCATGCCAACACTGGAATGGATTGGGAAGAAGGCTGTAATGGATCATCACCGGCAGGTGCCGTACCGACTGCTGCGCTGTCACAACAAGCTTTCGGCGGGGGATGCGGATTCAGGGAACCTGCTCATTGAGGGGGATAACCTGCACGCCCTCAAAGCTCTGTTGCCTTATTACGCGGGCAAGGTCAAATGCATCTATATCGACCCTCCATACAACACGGGCAACGAAAACTGGGTTTACAACGACGCAGCGAATAGCCCGGAAATTCGCGAGTGGCTGGGTAAAACGGTGGGTAAAGAGGCGGAAGATCTCTCGCGTCATGCAAAGTGGGCCTGCATGATGTACCCACGACTGGCTCTGCTGCGAGATTTCCTTACTGAAGATGGGGCTATCTTTATCAGCATCGATGATAACGAAGTGCATCATCTTCGTTGTTTGATGGATGAGCTATTTGGTGCCCGAAACTTCGTCGCATCAGTTATTTGGCAAAAGGTTTATTCACCGAAGAATTCAGCAAAGCACTTTTCAGAAGATCATGATTTTATAATTGTATATGCAAAGAATGCTAATTTTTGGAAACCTAATCTCATTACTCGTAGTAACGAACAAGACAAAGCATATAAGAATCCAGATAATGATCCCCGAGGTCCTTGGAAGACAAGTGATTTATCAGCTCGTAATCCTTACAATGCTGGTACATATTCGATTACTTGTCCTTCAGGTAGAGTAATTGAATCACCGCCAAAAGGGCGATACTGGTCGATTTCAAAAGCAAAATTAAAAGAATTGGATTCTGACAATAGAATCTGGTGGGGTAATAACGGTAACGCAAAGCCTCAGGTCAAGCGATTTCTTTCTGAGGTTCAACAAGGACGTGTTCCTCAAACATTATGGAATTACAAAGATGTCGGCCACACTCAGGACGCGAAAAAGGAACTGGTAGCTCTTTGTGACTTCGAGGATTCAGCATCAGTTTTTATTACACCAAAGCCGAGCAGACTTGTTAAACGTATATTGGAAATCGCCACCGACAAGGACTCGATTATTCTGGATTCTTTTGCAGGCAGCGGAACGACGGGGCATGCGGTTCTAACGTTAAATCAGGCAGATGGGGGTTCCCGAAGATGTATACAGGTCGAGATGGATTCAAATATTTGTCAGAATGTCGCCGCCCAGCGATTGAAACGAGTGATCAGCGGATATACCTGGAAAAACGGGCAAGGTAAAACTAAAGAAATACCCGGTACAGGCGGCGGGTTTCGTTACTGCAAGCTGGCGAACCCGCTATTTGATGAATCAGGACAGATAAGCGAAGAGGTGCGCTTCGCCGATCTTGCTGCGCATGTATTCTTTACGGAAACCGGTTCTCCACTTCCCAAGCGGGTCAATGGAAAGTCACCTTATATCGGTGCCTTTGACGGTACGGCTTATTATCTACTTTTCAATGGTGTACTCGGTGATAAAAGGCCCAACGGGGGTAACGTCCTGACAAGCGCAATTCTGGAGTCGTTGCCGGCATATAATGGGCCGAAGATCGTGTATGGGGAAGGTTGTCGGCTTGGAACCGCACGACTCAAACGGGAAGGCATTCAATTTAAACAGTTACCCTACGAAGTGAGGTCGTCTTAATGCCGTTCATGCTCAAGCAATACCAGGAACGCTGCCTGAAAGAACTGGAAGCCTACTTGCGGCGCACCCATGAACTGCAAAATGCGGACACCGCTTTTTATGAACACACCCATCGGCCTTACTGTACGGTTGAAGCGTTGCCAGGCCTGCCCTACGTTTGTATTCGCGTTCCGACCGGTGGTGGTAAGACAGTTATGGCGTCTCATTCGGTAGGAATCACATGTAAGCAGCTATTGCGGTCCGAGCGATGCGTTGTGGTTTGGCTTGCGCCGACTACTCAGATCGTAGAACAGACACTGAAAGCTTTGAAAACCAAGCGCCATCCTTATCGACAGGCGTTGGATGAAGCATTCGATGGATGCGTGTCGGTGATGGACATAAATGGCGCACTGGCGATCCAGCGGTGTACGCTTGATTCGGATACTGTAGTGATCGTTTGCACGATGGCAGCTTTTCGGGTTACCGATCCGCTTGGCCGGAAGGTATATGCGCAAAATGATACATTAATGCCATGTTTTTCTGGATTGACGGAGGAACAACGGGAAGAGCTGGCCAAGTCAAACGACTTTGACGGGAAATGCCCGAGCCTTGCGAATTTACTCCGAGTGCGCAGGCCGGTTTTAATTATTGATGAAGCACACAACGCACGGACATTGCTTTCGTTCACAACACTGGCACGTTTTAATCCGGCATGTATTCTTGAGTTTACCGCGACACCACAAACAGAACACCAACCGCTCCAGGAAATCTACGCCAGCAACGTCTTGACACATGTTTCGGCAGCAGAGTTGAAGGCCGAAGAGATGATCAAACTACCGGTGCGGCTGTTAACCCGAACTCAGTGGAAAGAAGCAATTCAAGAAGCATTGACTAAACAAGCGGAGCTTGAACGGCTGGCAAAAGAAGAAGAGGTGTGCAGCGGCGAATATATTCGTCCGATCGTGCTTTTGCAGGCTGAACGGCGCAGTCAAAATCAGGAAACAACCACCTTTGAAATTCTGAAAAAAAGTCTGATCGAGGATTTCAATATTCCCGAAGAACAAATTGGCGTTTCGACTGGAAATGTAAAAGATTTGGAGGACGTAGACGTACTACAACGTGATTGTCCACTACGATTCATCATCACTGTGGACAGGCTGCGGGAGGGCTGGGATTGCCCATTTGCCTACATTTTATGTAGCGTAACGAATCTTAACAGCAAGACTGCAGTAGAGCAGATTTTGGGACGGGTGTTGCGTCTTCCGTATGCGAAGTGGAAATCGCATGAAGACCTGAATCATGCTTATGCTTTTGCCACGTCGAAAGAATTTGCCCAAGCAGCAAAATCACTGACCGATGCGTTGGTTGAAAGCGGATTCGAGCGGTTCGAAGCAAAAACATTAATTAAAGAAGAGAATAAACAAGGTAGGCTCGATTTAGGGCCATTATTTATGCAGCCGGTTTCTGAAGTGATTTCAGCCGAACCTAATTTATCATCTATTCCAACAGAGCTACGAGAGAAGCTGAATGTACGCAAGGAGAAAGAGGTTATTGAACTGGTCTATAGTGGCCAGCCGATGACGGATTCCGATGAGGCAGTTATCGAGGCAGCATTCATCAGCAATGACGACAAGGTCGCGGTCAAGAAACTCTGTCGTAAATCCCGGGGGGATGATGTTTGGCCGGCAGCAATGGGGCGAAATTTCAGTGTGCCAGCACTGGCGATCCGGGTAAATGGACAGCTTGAATTATTCGAGGATCAATTTCGCGAAGCTCCCTGGCAATTATCAAAATGCGATGCATCACTTTCGGAAGATGAATTTTCCATTGAAGAAGGACCGATTCGAGTTGCTGATGTTGATGTCGATGAACAAGGTAAAATCGGGCTGCGGTTTATCAACCAACTCCAACGGCAGTTGACGCTGCTGGACGTTCGAGGTCCGAAAAACGAAGCAGAACTGGCGGTCTGGTTGGATCGTTCAATTCGACATCCTGACATTACCGCAACAGAGATGGGTCTATTTTTGCAAAATATGATTCGTGAGCTGATAGAGAAGCGAGGCTTCGCGATTGAACAGCTGCTAGCCAATCGATTTCGGCTTCGGGACGCTGCGGAAGAAAAGATCCGCTATCTGCGTAAGTATGCTCTAAAAAATGCATACGATCAAATGTTACTGCCGGAAGCAGAATATGATTTCGAAGTGGATCCGTCTTTCACCTTTACATATCCGCTAAATCAGTATCCGGCGGTTCGCACCTATAAAGGAGCAATCCAATTCAGAAACCATTATTACCACCAGCCGGCGGATATGAATAACGAGGAGGCAGATTGCGCGGCATTTATTGATTCGTTGCCGGAAGTGGAATACTGGGTTCGAAATTTAGAACGCGATGAATACTCGTTTTGGCTGCAGACGTCGACAGACAAGTTCTATCCCGATTTCGTTGCTAAGTTAAAGGATGAGCGGTATCTGGCAGTCGAATATAAAGGGGTTCATCTACAAGAAAGCTCGGATACGCAAGAAAAGATTCGTGTAGGAAAGTTCTGGGAAGCGAAAAGTAACGGTCGTTGTATTTTTAGACTGGTAGGCAGAGACAATTTCGAACAGGAGTTGAAGGCGGCGGTTAAGAGTTAACTACTTGCATAGGTAATAACCGCTGAACTTAAAATTTCGCTATCTTTGTTTCTTTCCTTTTTCCAAAATGCACGCATTTCAGGATCTTTCAGAACAAGTTTAGGCGGGCAGAGCCCGCCCTACCGTCACTGGTCACGGCCTACAGACTAACCGGGAGTCGTGTGCCGGGATAGGGAAGAGAAGCCCAAGCGGTGTCGTAGCTACTGCACTCCAAAATATCCAAAGCGGCGTCGCGGCCGCCGCACTCCAAAGGTTTTGAGATTTCTCTCCCGACAAGTCGGTCCCGGCGCGCCGGGAGAAATGACACGCGATTGTGAGGTGGAAGATTTCTCTCTTCGTTCAAAACAATCAGAGATTGTTTTCCCCTCGTTCGAAGTGACAAGGTGCGTTGGGTTCGAAATGACAATGCGCATCATCGAAATGACGGCGTCAGCCTTGGCCGAGGGTTTCGAGTAGGAGGAGGAAGGAGTCCTGGAGGCCGAGGGGGCTGATGGTTTCGTCGAGTTGGGAGGTTTTGAATTCCTGGTCGAAGAGGAAGGTGTTGGGAGCGCCGACGGTGTCCATGACGTCGTACACGTCGGCGACGTGGTTAAGGCCAAGGAGGTGACCTAGTTCGTGGGAGGCGATGTTGCCGATGGCCAGGCCGAGTTCTTCGGCGGTGAGTTCGCGCCCGAAGCGTCGGGGTGTAAACATGCTGGTAAAGACAATGGCCTCGTCGGAGGGATCAGCGTTAAAGGCATCGATGTTTTCGGACAGGCCGAAGGTACCCGGGTTTTCGCCGCCGAAGAGTACGGTGGAGTATGGTTCTGACTGGGGTAGTGCGTCGTCGGGAGTCATGTGAACATTCAAGGCCAAGCCTTCGAAATTTTCCAGAACTGTTTTTTCGATCTGCTGTTTGGTCGCTTCGGTCATGCCAATGTAGGCGGGATCGATGTCACCGGTATCAAAGGGATCCGCGACAAACGTATCCAATCCAGGGATGGAAATCGAACCGCCGTCGCAATCAAGGACAACGGTCTGGGCATAGGTTTGGGGGACCTGGCCGCCAAGGACGCGGGTGACCTGAATTTCGTATGTGCCTAAGACGTCAGTGGTGTCGAGGGGAGCCTTAAAAATGGCCAGATAATAAATTTCGCTGTCGCGGCGGACGACCTGGTTGATAAAGGGATCGTATTGGCGAAGTTCGTAATTTCGGTCATCGTTTTCGAAGGCAAGACGGGCTTCGATATCGAAGACGGCAATGGCGGGATCCATGGAATTGCCGGGGGTACCCACGTCGATAATAATGCGATCACCGGCGGAGAGTTCACCGAGGGAAAAGACGTCGATATCATCGAGGTTGTCAATTTGCCCTTGCAAGTCAGCCCGGCCGGTCTGGTCAAAAATCACATCGAGCGATTGGTTAAAATTGTCGTTGGGTTCGCCCTGAATTCGGTAACTGGGGAAAAGGTTAGGATCTAAGCCAAGGTTGCCGTCGACAATTATACCACCCCCGCCGACGCAGCTAGCACCGATAATGAATGCACATAAAAGCATTAATGGCAGGAGCTTAAGGATTGGACGCCAGCGGGCGCCGGGTTGTGGATATAGATGAGGATTCATGGTATGAGCCCGTTGTCACCTTGTGATCGTATTGTACGATCTTCCATGCAAAGAGTATAAAGCTCAGCAAGCGAGAAAGCGAAGAAGGCGGAAAGATTTTTACAGGCGAGGTGATTTATTATTACGATCCAGGCTGCCAAGCAGAGGAGCTTGCCTATTTTTAAGGCACTAGGAGTCATATGCGCAATATTTAAGCAGCTTTTAGAGATAGATAGTCATTTCAAGCGTAATTTCAGCTGTAAAAAGGGCATTTCCAGGGCGATGCTTCAGTGGCATACTGCTTGCAAATAGAATTGGGCCGCTTTGGCACATTTGCGTTGGTATGCGTGGGAGTGGATATTGGATTTGCTAAAGCTGCTTTTGCAAAAAATGTTTGTGGTGGCCGGGCGATAAATGCCTAAAATTCATGCATACCCGGTAGCGAGAAGGCGTGGAACAGGAGACTGTGGGGCCGAAAGTTTGATACGGATGATCCGGCGGTCCGGGCAGGGATGCGTGTCCGGATATATTAACAAAGAGATTTTTTATTAAGGAAAAGGTTGAGACAATGTCAGGAATACAAAATTCATCGGTGCCCTCGCGGGCTAAGACACCCAAGGATTTTTTCGACTACTGCAAGCAGGTCGGGGCGGAGATGGTTGACCTGAAATTCACGGACATGCTGGGTTCGTGGCAGCACTGTTCATTTCCGGTGACGGACTGGGACGAGGATACATTCGAAGAAGGGGTGGGCTTTGACGGTTCCAGTATTCGTGGTTGGCAGGAAATCAACGTATCGGACATGTTGGCGGTGCCGCAGGTGGAGACCGCGCGGTTGGAGCCGTTCTTCCGGGAGCCCACAGTAAGTGTGCTGGCGGACATATTTGATCCGATCACGCACCAGGAATACGTAAAAGATCCGCGGCACGTGGCCAAGATGGCGGTGAAATACCTGAGTGAATCGGGGATTGGAGATACGGCGTTTATCGGACCGGAGCCGGAGTTCTTTATTTTTGACGAGGTTCGTTACGAGCAGACTCAGCACCGAGGGATGTACGAGATTGATTCGGTGGAGGCAGCATGGAACACGGCCCGTTTCGAGGAACCGAACCTGGGATACAAACCTTCGTATAAGGGGGGATATTTCCCGGTCAGTCCAACGGACACTTATCACGATCTGCGGAGTGAGATGGTTTACGAGATGATGAAGGTGGGGATAAGTGTGGAAGCTCATCACCACGAGGTGGGCACGGCGGGCCAGGCGGAGATTGACATGAAATTCGCACCGCTGCTGGAGATGGGCGACCAGATGATGTGGTACAAGTACATTGTCAAGAACGTAGCCAAGCGAGCGGGCAAGACGGTGACGTTCATGGCCAAGCCAATTTTCGAAGATAACGGTAGCGGGATGCATACGCACTTGTCGATTTGGCGGGATAACAAGCCTTTATTTGCGGGCAATCAATATGCGGGTATGTCGGAGATGGCGTTGCATGCCATTGGTGGGATATTAAAACATGCGTCTTCAATTCTTGCTTTTGCGGCTTCGACGAATAACTCTTATCGACGGCTGGTGCCCGGTTACGAAGCTCCGGTAAATTTGGTGTATTCTTCGCGGAACCGTTCGGCAGCGATTCGGATTCCCATGTACTCGGAGAATCCGAAGTCGAAGCGGTTGGAATTCCGTTGTCCGGACCCGTCGGCAAATGGGTATTTGGCTTTTTCGGCGTTATTGATGGGAGCGTTGGATGGGATCAAGAACAAGATTGATCCGGGCAAGGCGATGGACCAGAATTTGTACACCTTGAGTGAGGAAGAGAAAAAGGACATTCCCAGTACACCGGATCGGCTGAAAGATTCGCTGGACGCGTTGAAGAAAGATCACGCCTTCCTGATGGAAGACGGGGTGTTTGGGGAGAGCCTGATCCAATCGTGGATTGATTACAAAATGGAGAATGAGATTAAGGAGCTGTACCTGCGGCCACACCCGCACGAATTCCACCTGTATTATGACAGCTAAGCACCCGAACGCGGGGCCTTTACCTCGCCAGACCCTCTGATAAATCGCCTGCCGCTTTTGGAGTGGCGGGCGGTTTTTTTTCGCGGGGGGGGGGTTGTTTAAACGCCGGGTGTA
>CAZMVS010000145.1:0-8500 GCA_964569525.1 uncultured Planctomycetales bacterium | reverse complement strand
CAATACCGGCGGGTGCGTGCACCGAACGTGCGTTTATTCATGGAACTGCTCAAAGCAGTGGCCCGCAGCCCGCACAATTACCGGCGAAAGATGTCATATGCCTCACAAACGTTGCTTTTTCCAACCTCACGTTTGTATAAACGGTTAAGGAACGTGGTTTGGTCATCATGGTCTTGGATATCCTTTCAGGGACTGGCATTGGCCCGGTTTACTACTTGGCCTGTGCGGATCTGGGCAGTAGCTCGTCATGTACGTCGGTACGGCATCAGACAAACAGGTTTTTGGTCAACATTTTCTCTTCAAAATAAAACGGATTTGTTGACTGACTTATCCCAGACAGCTCTTCTCCGCAAGCAACCGCGCTGTTATCGGCTTATGATTCATTGGTTGAATAGTTCCAACGAAGCCTGCCGAAAGGCGGCCCATGCGGCGCTTTCCGTGTTAGAGCCGGAAGAATTGGAATACATCAACAACTATCGTAGTCGGCTGGACAAGGCCACCGCTCATCAATTGACCGAATTCATCCTATACCATGTTGCGGAAAATCAAGGTTACACCAATTCCAACCGCTTCAGTCGATCCCCGCACATGCCATTTGATAAAAGAGAAGAATTTTAATCCGTATCATGAAAACTAAACGACAATATCGAATTTTACATGTGCTACCGGACATGAAAATGGGCGGCGGTCAAATTTTGTTAATTCGCAACCTGCCGCGGATGGACACCAGTCGTTTCGAACACGTGGTATGTTACCTGAAGCCGAACCGGGAAATGGTGCCGGCATTTCACAAAATCGGGGTGAATCCAATATGCCTGTATCACCACGGCAATAAAGATTTTCGAACCGTGTATCGCTTGATGAAACTGATCAGGCGGAAAAAGATAGACCTGGTGCATACCAACAACACGCCTTTGGACAAAACCTACGGTCAATGGGCCGCCCTGCTGGCCAGGATACCCGTAGTCAACACGTTGCATGGCATGGGCAGCGAAATGTTGGATCCTCTGGCGACCCGGGAACCAATTCCCTCCGGCTCAGCATTGGCTCGACGAAAAGTGCAAACCGCTGTTCGATCCCTCTTGGATGGACGGTTTATGGAAAAATTCAATCATCGGACACAATGCACCCTGGATCGATGGCGGGCTCGCTGGAGTATCAAGCATTTAATTGCCGTCTCCGATGCCGTCCGCCGATCATGGGCATGGTTCCAACATGATCTGAATTTACCCCACGAGCAAGTCAGCATTGTTTATGCCGGGCTGGACGTGCAGCAGGTGTCGATTGAAACTCCGCCGGAGAAAGTGGAAGCCTTGCGCCGAGAGTTGGGTTTGGAAGATGCGTACCCCCTTCTGGTCAACGTAGCCCGTCTGGTGCCTGAGAAAGGACAGCAATACCTGATTCCGATGATGCACAAAGTATTACAGCATTATCCACAGGGGCGATTGATTATTATCGGTGACGGACCTTTAGAGGATTCCTTACAGGATCAGATCAACCAGGCCGGCTTGCAACGGAAAATTTGCCTACTGGGAACGCGGATGGAAAGCAGTGCCCTGATGGCCATGGGGGACATTTTTGTATTGCCGTCGCTTTCAGAGGGTTTCGGCCTGGTTGTGCAAGAGGCCATGGCTTTGGGCAAACCGGTGGTGGCGTTCGGTATTCCACCACTGCGGGAGTTCGTTGCGGATCAGGTCAGCGGGTTTTTGGTGGGTATTGAGGACGGCGCCGCCATGGCGGAGAAAGTTCTCCACTTATTGTCCGATCCGGACCTGATGCGAGCCATGGGGCAAGCCGGTCAGCGAATCGTGCAGGAAAGATTCACCAGCGAAACCACTGTGCGAAATATCGAAAACGTGTACCTGGCTGTGCTGGAAAACAACGGTAAGGCGTTGAATCGTGGACATGCTTTTGCTACACCTCCACTCGAAGCGCTTCATTCAAGTTAAAGATGATCAACAAAGCAAAATTTCGGGCACGGATCACGTTTGTTCTACCGGGACGAGGTTTGTCCGGCGGTGTTCGGGTGGTTGTCATTTACGGGAATAAGCTGATCGAACGGGGACACGATGTCACCATTGCCGTGGAAACCTGGCCTCTACTCTGGCGGCCCAAAGCCTTGTTAGAGCGCGTTCATAAGCGAATCGGTTATTCGACCGGGATGCTTCGAGACCATCTGGACACCTTTAAAGGTCGAGTCATCACCGCCCGGCAGGGACACCTTGCCCAAGCCCTGCCCGAAGGAGACGCAGTGATCGCCACCCATTGGTTAACCGCCGACGATGTTTACGGCTTGCCGTCGAGCAAAGGGAAAAAATTCTATTTCATTCAACGATATGAAGCGGATCATTTTGACGGGGAAAAAGTCGATGCGACCTGGCGGTTGGGAATGCGGAAAATCGTGATCGCTTATCACTTGCGCGGCCTGGCCGAGGAACGATTCGGGGACCCGAACAGCCGCCTGGTATTAAATGGTGTCGATCATAAGCAGTTTCACGCCCCGCAAAGAGGTTTAAAAAATCCTCCGGTTGTCGGATTTTTATATTCACCGGCGCCGTTTAAGGGTGTGGACGTGGCTGTGGAAGCAATCCGACGAGCCCGGCAAATCCTGCCGAAACTTAAAGTCGTTGCCTTCGGTGCGGTTCGACCGACAAAAGCCCTTCCCTTGCAGGCAAACAGTGAATTTTATTATCAACCGCCGCAGGATCGCCTCCGCAAGATTTACGCCCATTGTGACGTTTGGTTGTGTGCCAGCCGATCCGAGGGATTTCATTTGCCTCCGCTGGAAGCGATGGCCTGTCGATGCCCAGTTGTTTCGACCAAAGTTGGAGGGCCGGTGGAATGCGTGCAGCCGGGCATTAACGGTTACCTCGTGGAACTGGAAGATGCCCAGGGTTTGGCGGAGGGCATGGTGCGCGTGCTCAGCGATCCAGCCAAGTGGTTGGAAATGTCCACTCGCGCCTACCATAGAAGTCTTGAATTCGATTGGGATCGATCGGCTAACGAATTCGAGTCGGCATTGTTAACCGATATCGATGGCAAGGGAAACGTTAGCGAAAACACTTCTTATGATCGCCTGGTCAGTTTCGGGTAATAAACATTAATTCTCATTTTGTATCAGGAATATACGAGCTTGGAACGCGTTACCGTTAAATCGCTGGGCAGAAATTCCATCTATGCCGTCATGGTCCAGATCTGGCGGATTGGGACCAGACTGGTACTTACCCCCCTGATCATCGAACAGATCGGAATCGAGGGTTACGGGATCTGGGCCTTGATGTTCGCGATCTGTGCTTACATTAACATCACCGATTCGAGCTTTGGCCTGGCTTACAGCAAATTGACCGCTGAGTATGACGCCCGCAAAGATTACCGCAGCTTATCGCAAATCGTGGGTTCCGGTATCACGCTGGTAGGCTCATTTGCTTTACTGGGCTTGCTGGTATTATGGGTTTGGCGGATACCAATTCTGCGTCTATTCGGGGTGCCGGCCGACTCGCTGGAAGTGGCCGGTAACGCTTTACTACTGGTTGCGGTGTGCATGGCCATGCGGATGAGCATTGGGTGTGTGTTCCAGATTCTGGCCGGCCTGCAACGACTGGACCTGCAATACAAAATCGGGATTCTCGCTTCAGGAATCGAATTCGTTGTATCCCTCATATTACTGTACCGCGGATGGGGACTGATGGCCTTGGCTACCGGTCACCTCGGCGGCCAGCTCATTGGTACCGCGCTCGCTATCATGTTAAGCAAGCGAATTTGCCCGGAACTGCGGATCTCTCCGTTTCAATCCAGTCGTGAGGGCTTTTATCGCATGCTCTCGCTGGGCGGACGTTTTCAATTAGTCTCGATCCTGCAAATAATCGCTTTGCATGGCTCCAAGCTGGCCATCTCCGCGTTAGCCGGCGTGAGTATTCTGGGCGTGTTCGAATTGGCCCACAAGCTGTTGACACTCGGTGCGGTTCTGGGCAGTGCCATCATCGCGCCCCTGATGCCGGCCTTTGCAAATCTGCATGCCGGCCAAAGCCATGACCGCCTGCGGTCCCTGTATTTGTATGGATCGCGTATTTTGTCAGCTATCTGCATCCCTACATTTGGTTTTCTGGCGATTTTCGGGGATCGGTTGATCTTGCTGTGGACCGGCCGGGAGTATCCCTTGGCGGCGTGGACCATGCAGTGGATGGCCATCGCCTTTTTCACCTCGTTGCTAACGGGTGTTATAACCTCCAACCTTCGCGGCCGAGGGACGGTTCGCTTGGAACTGCATTTTGCCCTGATCAGTACCATTCTGTTTTTCGCGCTTTTGGGACCGGCCTTCCGGCTGTTGGGCTATCCAGGCATCATTTATTCATTTGTAACCAGCTCCATTGTCGGTTCGAGTTGGTTACTGGCTGCATTTTCTCGCCAAGAAAACATATCGTTGACAAATTATGTAAGACAAACCATTGTCCGCCCTTTTGTCTTGCTCGGCCCTGTCGTGGGCATTACCGGTGTTTTGCAGGAGGTCATTCCCTTGCATCTTGAGCTGTTCGATGGAAGGCTCGCAGTGTTGGTGGACTTGGTGCCTTGGGGAGTATGTTTCGGCCTGGCAGTATTGCTGATTACCTGGTACGGACTTTTGTCCCCGCGGGAACGAGAATACGCAACAAATCATCTGCTACGCAATCGTGGGACATCGGTGCAAACAACCGGACATCAGCAGGAAGCAACATAATCGATATCACCTCTTTGTTTACCTTTTAAATATATGAACACGCTTTCAATATTCGATCGTAATAATGATAAGTAATGATCTTGCCATCTTATGCTGGATTCCAGCCAGTGCCCTCTTGTTCGCACTCACGTCACCGGTGCGCGCGGTCGCCCTGGCCTACATGGTCGGTTGGTTGCTATTGCCCGTCGGCAACATGGAAATCTCCGGTTTCTGGGACGTGGACAAGATCATGGCGACCAACTTTGGGGTGTTGATCGGAACCTTCGTGTTCTGCCCGCACAAGGTACTATCGTACCGGCTTCACATCGCGGACCTGTTGTTGTTCGCTTATTGTGTAGGGGGTTTTGTCTCGTCGATAACCAATGGGCTAGGAATGTATGATGGCTTATCGCGATTGACTTACACGCTGTTTCTGTATGGTGCGCCATTCCTGGCCGGTAGGATTTTCCTACGAAATGGGCAAGATTTTTACGAGGCCGTACGCATTATTGTAATCGGTGCGGCGATATATGCTCTAGCGGCCTTGTGGGAATGGAAGATGAGCCCGCAGCTGCATAATTTCTTTTACGGCAGTTTTCAACATTCCTGGCAGCAACATTACCGCTGGGGCTTCTGGCGACCGATTGTATTCTTCCCGCACGCCCTGGCGTTGGGGACCTTTTTTGCATGGACCTCTCTGCTGGCTGTCTGGCTCTACCGGCGGAAATATCTTCAGCGATCATTCGGCTTCTGGGGTTGGCTGGTGATGTTGGGCCCGATAGCGGGGTTGTTCAGTTCCATGTCTTTTGGGCCGTGGGGATTGTTCATAGGCGGCTGCGGATTGATGTTGACTTGGGATCGGCTGCATTGGAAAAGCATCATCCTGGTACCGGTATGTTTCGCCCTAGTGTGGATGGGCATGCGTTATACAAGCTACAGTGACGGCGATTGGCTTTACGCTTCGGTATCCAGTGTATCAGAACAACGGGCCGACTCGTTAAATTATCGCATCGACGCGGAAACACTGTTGATCGAAAAGGCTAAGCAGCGGCCGTATTTCGGCTGGGGAACCTGGGGGCGCAACCGGGTGAAATACGAGGACGGCCGAGACCAGGTCGCCACTGATGGTCTGTGGGTCATAGTACTGGGCACCGGAGGCCTGTTCGGCTTGGCCAGTTTTTTCCTCTGGTGGTGCTGGCCGGTTTTCATGTTTTATTTCATTCGCCACAAAGCCCTCGCGGATCCCGCCCTGCTGGCTTTTATCGTTGCTATTGGTTTACAAGCCTCCAGTTTTCTTTTCAACGGTTTTCTCAGCCCTATTTTAACGCTGATGTGCGGCAGCATAGTAAGCCTTCTGCATACAGCCCGTTTAGCTATGAAAAAAAAGGTTATCGACCGTTCTTACGGGCACTTATCCCCCATTGCCCCTGCTTCGATATGCTGAAGAATGACTGATCTTTCCATCATTATCGTCAGTTATAACACAAAAAGCCTATTGCGCGACTGCCTGGCCTCTGTCCAACGCTGTAGCGGAGAGGCTGACATCGAAACGATCGTTGTGGATAACAAGAGCAGCGACGATTCCTGCATCATGGTGGCCCGGGAATTTCCCAGCGTCGGCCTGATTCGCAATCCCGTCAATAGTGGTTTTACTGGAGGCAACAACATTGGTATTGAGCAATCCCATGGTCGAAACGTCATGTTGTTGAATCCGGATACGGTGGTTCAACCTGGCACCTTCCGAACACTGCTCGATTTTATGGACGGGCATACTGCAGCAGGTTATTGCGGGCCACGGTTATTCAACGCCGACGGCAGCGATCAGCCTTCCGCCCGACGGTTTCCCACACCATTCAGTGCGGCATTCAGTATGAGCGGTTTAGCAGAAAGATTCCCACAGAGCCGACACACCCTCGAGCTGCCCATGAACAATAAAACTGCTCAACCCGTGCTGGCGGACTGGCTGAGTGGCGCCTGCCTGATGGTTCGGCGGGAAGCCATTAAGAATGTTGGCCTGCTGGATACGGGATTTTTCATGTATTTTGAAGAAACCGACTGGTGCCGTCGTTTAGCAAAGGCCGGCTGGTCCGGGTGGCTTGTTCCGAGTACCGGCGTGATTCACCTGGGTGGCCAGAGCGTCGGCGGCCGGCGATCAACCGCACCCTTTTGGGGAAACCACCCGGTTCACTGGTTACGCAGCCGACGGTATTACATGCAAAAACATTTCGGCCGATCGGGGCTATGGTTAAGTGAAGGACTGGACGTGTGCTTGAACGCCATCATTTGGTTGCACCATTTCTGGCAAGGTTCAGAGGAAAGCCGATACAAAACACAAAAGGCTTCCGCCACCCTTCGCCACCTGCTCTTTTAAGGAGCCTTTTTCACGAAAGGCATAAGCATTCTTCAGAATGCTGGTTCCACATAAATCTATCGAAGTTGTAATGACACGTCACCCCATTCTCTTACAAAAGGAAGTCAGAACAATGAATATGCAGCCCACTCACAATCGCCGGATCGGCGGTGTGGCTGTCCTGCTATGCCTGGTGCCCGCCGTCTTGTTTGCAGATGCCCAAGGACCTGTTATAGATGTCTGGTATGGTTCCGAACAAACCTTCGGACATTTGGGGATCCCACAAAAATGGGCCAATATACTTGGTAACGTTTCTGACGAGGACGGGGTGACCTCGCTGACCTATACCCTCAACGGCGGATCGTTCATGGACTTGGGCATCGGTCCGGACAACCGCCGACTGGAATCCTCGGGCGATTTCAACGTGGAAATACTGCGTACGGACCTGCTCGAGGGTTCAAATGACATAGTGATTACGGCCACGGATGGCTTGGGTAATCAATCAAATACTACGGTTATGTTGGAATACATCCCTGATAATTTCTGGCCGAAAAATTACACGGTCGATTGGAGTACAGTCAGCGACCTCACTGACGCCGTGTATCCCCTGGACGGTCTGTGGACGCTGGAGAACGACAGCATTCGTACTGTTACTCCGGGATATGACCGCCTGCTGGTCATTGGTGATATTTACTGGATCGATTATGAAGTCACTGTTCCGATCACAGTCCACAGCCATGATCCTGGAACTTACGGCTCGGGCGTGGGGATTATCTTGCGGTGGAAGGGACACACTGACTGGGGCGGCTGGCAACCGGTCATCGGTTGGAACCCGATCGGGGCCAGCGGCTGGTACGATTTCGGTGACAACGGAGGCACCCTAACTTTGAAGGGCGATAATAGCGGCCTGTTGGATGAGGATACCACAGGGTGGCATCTTGATTTTGGCGTTGAATATATTTGGAAAATGCGTGTGGAAACCGAACCCGAAGTGGGTTACCACTATCGCCTGAAAGTATGGGATGCAGGAACCGGCGAGCCGGCAGAGTGGATGTTAAACGGCATTGATAACTTCCAAGACTTGGCAGACGGCTCTTTCCGCCTTGCCGCCCATCATGCCGACGTCAGTTTTGGAGACATCACCGTAACACCCTTAGGCGACGTGGACCCGCCACTGATCAGTAACGTTGACGTGATTCCCAGTGAAACGTCCGCGTTGATCACGTGGAGCACCGATGAGCCGGCCACCAGCGAAGTGGACTACGGCTTAACCCCGGACTTCGAAGGCGGTACTGTGACCAACGGCCAACACGTCACCGATCACGAAATCCGTCTGGAAAGTCTGGAGGCGGAAACAACGTATCATTTTCAACTGACCTCAAGAGACCCAAGTATTAACATCACCACAACAGAAGAGGACACATTCTACACATTGGAAAACCCAACCGGTTCAGGGA
>CAZMVS010000144.1:0-10152 GCA_964569525.1 uncultured Planctomycetales bacterium | reverse complement strand
TATATTGTTATACTGATACACTATTGGACTGTAATAATTGAACAATGATATCATAATTTTAGCATTTTTATGAAATCCATTTATTTTTAGCTGCCGCCCAGCTATTATGACTGCTTGATCGCCGCGTCAGGGATTTTG
Organism: uncultured Planctomycetales bacterium; assembly: GCA_964569525.1. GTDB lineage: Bacteria > Planctomycetota > Phycisphaerae > UBA1845 > PWPN01 > JAAYCU01. Next base: position 10,014 of record CAZMVS010000144.1, on the reverse strand, counting down.
TATGCGCGGGCGGTGGTCAATTGTTGTAGTTGGTTGCTGCCGGTGGGGGTGATGGCCGACATGATCGAGTCGTTTGTGTAACAATATGCTTACCGCGAGGTTGATATGAAAGATATGGAAAAGCTGGAACTGCTTAAGGCGGCCTTGGAAGTGGCGGTGGCGGATGGCAAGTTAGCCAGTGAAGAAGTGGGCTTTATTCAAGCTCTGGCAGGCAAGGCCGGTGTAGGTACCGAATCATTGAAGGCCATGGTGGAACGGGTCCAGAAGCAAGGTAACCTGGAAGAAAATATTTTGATCAGTTCCCCGCGGTCCGCTCGCATGGCGGTGGAACTTCTGGTGGCTGAAGCCCGTATTGATGGGGAAATCACAGACGCTGAACGGGAAATTCTCGTGCGTATCGCGACCAGCTTGAAGGTGACCGGCGACGAATTTCAGCAACTCTATTCCGCCGGCCTCAGTCGGGCGGACCGGCTTCGCAAGTCTCGGCAGGGAATATAACCGCCTGTTATATGCACAAAATGTTTGCCCCCTTCGCGTGATCATATGGCGAACTTGAAAACGTCATCTCTTTGTTTGAGTTCGAAGGAAAACTATTTGCTGGAGAGTGCGGCGGTTTGGCACTGATTCTCAGCCTACCGTCATCTGTTCATTGTGGGAGGGTGCCGAGGCGATGGCAACCTGGTTCCGACCGGCTTGTTTGGCGTTGTACATGGTAGTGTCGGCCGCATGGATCAGGGCTTCGTAGGAACGGGCCCGGGTAGTTCGCAGACTGGCGGCGCCGATACTCATTGTGCTGGGCAAATCGGGATAGTTGATTTTCATCTTCTTTTCAAAATTGACAATGATTCGCTCTGCCAGTTTGGAAGCAGCCTTCACCGAGGTTTGCGGCAGGAGCACGATAAACTCGTCGCCCCCGAAACGAGCGGCCATGTCCGAGACACGTAGCGAATCAGAGATAGTATCCGCTAAAATCATTAACACCTCGTCGCCGACGCCATGCCCGTGATTGTCGTTGATTTGTTTAAAGTGATCCAGGTCGAACATCAGACAGGTCAGGTCGGAATCATAACGTTCAGCCGCGGCGAATTCTCGGGACATGACCTCGGTGAAATGACGTCGATTGTACAGTCCGGTCAACGGATCCTGGGTTGCCAGCCGTTTGAGATCATGGGTTCGCTGTTGCACTCTTTCTTCCAGTTCCGCATTCAGTTGGAGCAATTCTATCTGCGAGTGAGCCACCCGGTCGGCCATTGTGTTGAACGAGTTGGCCAATTGACCAATTTCATCACGCGAATCTACCGGGGCACGGGCGTCCATGGCGCCTTGGGAAATAGCTTGAGCAGTCTGGGCCAACTTATTTAAGGGGATGACAAATCGCCGCGTTACTAACAAGCTGATAGGTACCACCACGGCAATGGCTCCAAGAGCGATTTTCCCTAATTGCGCAATCAGATTGTGCAACTTGGCATACATGTCCGAGGCATCAGTGGCTAAATGAAGGTAGCCAATAATCGGCATATTTTTACTAAGGGTATTACTCTGTTTGGAGTTTCCGTAAATCGGCACCAGCACGTCCACGTAAGGCCTTTGTGTTCTGGGATGGTGGATTATTTTGGGAGTATTGGATGCTACGGGTTTCAATCGGTTCTCTTCATGCTGCAGCAAAACGGGCAACAAACCCTCCGAGTCCTCCGTTGAAGCCAGCACTTTTCCCGTCTTGTCACTGACGATAATGCAGCCGATGTTTTCCGTTTCCATCAATTCGGTGGCGAGACGTTCCAGGTAATCCCGGTCGGCGTTTTCCACTGCGGCGGCCAAGGGGCAGGCCATCGTTTGCGCCCATTGCCGGGTGGCGAAACGTTCTTTTTCGTTAAGAACCTCGCTGAAGGCCTGTACAGACAAAGTTGTGCCAATGCAGGTAATCACCATGATCAAAGCGATTACCATGACCGAGGCTTTAAACAACAGGCTGTGAAAACCGGCCTTTAAATGAGTTCGCCAAGGTCGATAATCAGGAGATAATCTAGTGCAAGACTTGGTCATGGTCTTTTCCCACGCGCGGTTTTTTGTGTGCTACTTTTACAGCAGGTCGCGCGTCACTCTGAACTTACAATTCGTTGTGGGATACGTGCAAATACATTTTGTCCCCTGCATAATCGATACAGTTGTTATATGTCCCTCCAATGACGCAGCTTATCTTATGGATATCGGGTTCTAATCCAGGCGTCTGAAAATCTACGTCTTTTAACTCTCAATAAAAGCAGTTTTTTGGGAAGGTCCGAAAATCCTGCTTTTTCGGAAGTCTGAGACAGGCCAAAAATTTTTTGATTTTTTAATTTGCCGGCTGTAGTTTCCCAATAAGCCGCCGGAATATGCCGGATATGCGGTCGCCGGGAAGAAAAATTACGACGTTATGACCGTAGGGATTAAAAACTTTTTTATGCTTTATTGTGTAAATTAGGGTATAAACCCTCTATTAATATAACAAAGAAGGCAGCCCAATGAGCTGCCTTCAAGCTTCGATTATCAGCGGTGTTTTTTCCGTTTTTTACGTTTTTCTTTGCGGCTGAGCTTGCGTTTCTTGGTGGCGCTGCTCCGGCCTTTCAGCTTGGGCATCATTCCGCCCCCGGCCATCTTGGCGACCTGCCCCAGGGAACGCATCCGTTGCCCGGCGGACATACCACTCATACTTTTCATCATCTGACGCACTTGACTGAAGCTTTTGAGTAATCCGGATACATCCTTGGGATCCGTGCCGCTACCCTGAGCGATCCGCCGCCGGCGGGAAGCTTCAATGACCTCCGGATTCTTTCGTTCCCTTGGGGTCATCGAGTTGATAATGGCTTCGAACCTGGTCAGCTCCGAGTCATCCATGGACATGTCATTGACCTGCTGACCCATGCCGGGGACCATTTTCATGATCTCCTTCATCGAGCCCATGGATTTCATCTTTTTCATTTGGCCGAGAAAGTCCTCCAGGTCCAGCCCCTTGGACATTTTTTTCTGCAGCTTTTCGGCCTCTTTTTCGTCGTACTGCTGTTGAGCTTTCTCGACCAGGCTGACCACGTCGCCCATTCCCAGAATACGGCTGGCGATCCGGTCAGCGTGAAATTCCTCCAGCTTGTCCAGCTTTTCACCAGTCCCGATAAACTTGATCGGCTTACCGGTGATCATCTTGGCGGACAGGGCTGCTCCACCACGAGTGTCGGAATCGAACTTGGTCAGAATAAGCCCGTCAAGTTCCAATCGCTCATTGAAGTGCTTGGCGGTATTAACCGCATCTTGGCCGGTCATGGCATCAATGACTAACAGCACCTGGTGCGGCGTGGTGGTTTGCTCGACCTGGGCCACCTCGTTCATCATCTCTTCGTCAATGGCCAATCGACCGGCGGTATCCAGAATCACCACGTCGCGGTCGCTCTTACGGGCATTGACGATTCCGTTGCGGCATACCTTGACCACGTTCTGATGGCCCCGTTCGGTATAGACAGGTACGCCCACCTGCTCGCCGATGACCTCTAACTGGTCGATCGCCGCCGGGCGCTTCAGGTCCGCCGCCACCAGCATGGGGCGTTTGCCGCTGCTCATTACGTACTTGGCCAGCTTGCCGCAAGTAGTGGTCTTACCAGAACCCTGCAGGCCGGCCATCAAAATCACTGTCGGGCCGGGAGTGACGTATGGAATCCGAACATCCACCGGACCCATAAGCTCGATCAGCTCGTCATTGACGATTTTGACCAACACCTGGTCCGGATGCAGGGTGCTCAGCACCTCTGCCCCGAGGGCTTTTTCCATTACCTCGTCGCAAAACTTGCGGACCACTTGTACGTGGACGTCTGCTTCCAGCAGGGCGGTGCGAACCTCCCGCATGGCTTCACGGATGTTGTCTTCCGTAAGTCGGCCTCGGCCGCGAATGCGGTGAAAAATCCCGCTGAAACGTTCTGAAAGTGCGTCAAACATACCCTAATGATAGACGGTAAAGCCATTCCATACAAACGTTGCGAGGGCCTGGGATTCAGCCCCGTAAAAGCCGATGCCTTTGGCCGGACATGAAAAGTCAGCCCCCGGCAGGGGGTGGGAAGAAAACATACATGGACAGGGGCACCTGGCATAATTGGAAAGTGATACCAATGACCAGGGCGAAGATGGCCATTACCTTGTGGGGGGAAGATTGCACCAGGGCATGAATGGATAAGAAAATCCCTCCGAGACCGCATAGCACACCGATTGTCGCCATAGCTTTCGTAGCCCCGGGAACCGTAAATTGACCTTGAAGAAGGATTTTTCGTAACGCTTCGTTCAGTTGCTCAGGATCAGCGTCTTTGCCGGCGATTTCTATTGCCTCCCCGCCTACTACTGTAATGAATAAAATCCAGGCCAACAGGCACAGGACGGCACTGATGATGGCCAAGACCAAGGCCCATTGGGCTGTTTTCGTCTCCCGGGCTGTTGCAAAAGAAGGGGAAGCTTGGCCGGGAGGTGGCGGCGGGGGCCGAAACGTGGAGTCCGTCGGCTTGGCCTCCGGGACTTCGCTGGTCGGCCAAGTGCTTTCCTTCGGGGCGGTGATCACTTTTTTGCAATATGGACAAGCTACCGCCTGTCCCGCCCACTGGTCATCCACCTCGATTGGCTGTTGACAAGATTGGCAGGTGAATCGAATCGCCATGACGCTTTCACACTCTCAAAATCAGGGTAAACCGAGATTGCAAACCTACATTTTTTGAAGCGGCAAGCGATCATATCTTCTCAATTTGATCCTGGCAAGCATCAGAATTTCCTTTCAACTGCATTAATGAGTTATGCATGATCAGTAACTATTTCGACACTTGCCCCATTTTTCATGCCTTCATGAAATTATCTCCTCGCGATTTGTTACCTTATGTTGATCTCAGGAAAATTGTTCAAGCTCGAATCGTAAAGGCTGGCACATAAAAATGTGCTAAAAGCAAATTGTTGAATTGAGTAATCACTTCCTTGATACAACGTTCTAGAAACTTACATTGAAATATTTGACAGTTATGCCGAAATTTTTAATCCATATTCAAGAAAGCAATTAATATATTGTTTTTTTGCTATGAAAATATCGCCTTTTATGGTCAATTTTTTATTGACCGCGGAGGGCTAAAAGAAGTAAGATTGAAATTCGCAGGGGATGGGGACTTAGTTGATGAAGATTAGGCAATACAAAACGGGGTGCATGGCCCAAAAAGAAGGTTGTTTAAACTGGTTTTCGCCTTCTGCATGTCGAATGAATTGTTGACGTTGCTTAATGCGAGAACGATCGCTTATTTATATGTACAAGGATGCATAATATCATTTTGTCTTTTTCACCCTTTATTTATGGGTGGTTAAATGTCCCCTTCGGCAGCAAAAAGGAAAGCACGCGGCGGCTTTCATTCGCCTGCATATCCAAGCATTGATCAACTTTGTGTACATGATCATGTATGTTTGTTTTCTTCTTTTTCTCAGCAGATCTCTGAAGCGGTTGCCTTGTTTTTGTTGGGCGGTTGGCCGAACCGTGAAAGATGCCTGCTGGTAACTGGTGAAAACGCTGGAGCTGAGATCCGACAGGAACTTAGCGACCGCGGTCTCGATGTTGATGCCTTGTTGTCTGAAAAATTATTTCAGGTGATAGACTTTACAGAATACGTCAGCAAAGGTGGCGAACTGAATCTCCAGCCGATTCTCGAGCGGATTCGACACATTGCGAAAATTTCCCTTGAGCAGAATTGCCGAGCCCTCCGCATTGTTGTGCAGCCAAACCAGCAATTGTATGCGAAACAACCGCTGAGCCGGATAACGGCCTTCGAATCGGGACTTGATCATCTTCGACAGGAATATCCTTGTATCCTGTTGTGCCTTTACGACCACCGGTATTATCCTTCCCATTATCTGATGGATATTGTCTGTGCTCATCCCCAGGTGATTCATCAGGGAATATTACGCGAGAATTCCTGGTACGTCCCTGTGGCCGGGAGTGAATCTGATTGTGAGGATCAGCATCTCAATCATATTTTGAATACCTTACCGTGTCGAAGTTCTGACGATAATGTCTTAAATTTATCCACAGCGAAAAACGATTTTCAAAAATCCCCAGGCAATAAGGCTTTTGCTTTATTCAATAAAGAACAATTACTCGATACTTCGCGCTTCCCTAATCTCGAACGGCAGTTACGGAATATACACCAAAAAGTGCAGCTCCAGTTTGGGATCAGTCGGTTTAGCCTCGGAAAGGAAATGACGCCTGCCAATAACGCCGATCTTGGATGCGCCGTCTTGGAGGATGGCCGCTGCCCTCATGAATCCGTGGAAAAACGGGATGCGCAACAGCAACTTCTAAAAAGGTTACATGCCTTATTGAAAGTGAATCTTGCTTTGACAGAAACCAGTTCGGTCGACGAACTTTGCCGGCGGGCTATTGAACTGGGCACCGAACAACTGGGTTATGATCGCATGAGTATTTGGCTGCTGACCGACAATCCGGACGAAGTGGTCGGTACCTTCGGTATGGATGAGCAAGGCCGAGTTCGTGACGAACGTCATATGCGTCACAAGCTTTCAACGATGGACAGCATCATTATTGCCATGTTGCCCGAACGGCTCTTTTTCCTACGCCACAATACGGATTTATTCGACAATGATTGCCAGTCGATAGGCAAGGGATCACTGGCTTATGCTTCTATTTGGGATGGCCGCAAACAATTGGGTTACTTGTTCATGGACAACCTGTTTTCTCAACGACCAATGACCCGCCAGGATGGTGAATTGTTGGCTTTGTTTGCTTCTGCCGTTGGGCATTTGTGTGCTCGCAAGCGAACGGAAGAAAAACTGCATGTGCGCGATCGAGCAATCGAATCATCCCTCGTTGCTTTTTCTCTGACGGATGTTGATCAGCGAGTAACCTATGTAAATCCTAAGTGCCTGCAGATGTGGGGCTATTCTAATCCCGGCGAGGTTGTTGGGCATGACGCCGCTGAATTTTGGGCCGACCCTCAAGAGGCCGCTCGTTTGTTGAAGGAAATTGCCCAAAAAAGTTTCTGGTCGGGAGAAATAACCGCACGTCGAAAAGACGGTTCCATTTTCGAAACCATGGTCTCCGCCAACTTGATCAAAGACGAACAGGGCAAGCCAATTGGAGTCGTCGGTTCCGTTATGGATATCAGCGAACGCAAACGGGTGGAAAGAGAATTGGATCGCCACCGAAATCAGTTGGAAGAATTGGTTGAACGGCGAACCCGTCAGTTGGAGCAATCACAGGAAAAGGTTCGCCAGGCAGAACGGTTGGCTTCCATCGGTACCTTGGCAGCGAGGGTTGCCCACGAGATTAATAATCCTGTCGGCAGCATTTTGCTTTCCGCCCAGATCGGCCGGGAAGCCCAGTTCAAAAAAGATGGCGAAAATGCCTTGGTGGATAAGTCTTTCCAGCGGATCATGGATAACGCCCGGCGATGCGGGCGTATCGTCCAAAGCATTCTGAAGTTTGCCCGCCAGGAGGATACTGAAAAATGGCCCCACCAAGTAAACGACATTCTCGATCAGGCTCTCAAAATGACCAACCAATATGCCCAGCAACGAAAGGCTTCTGTAAAAGCGTATTTCGGGGAAAGCCTCCCTCCTGTGCAATTGAATTCCCTGGAAATGGAACAGGTTTTTGTCAATCTGATTAACAATGCAATTGAATCCGGACCTCCCGGGAGTGTGCGCGTTACTGTGCGAAGCGAACAGACTGACTGGGGCGTCCGTATTCTGGTGGAAGATAACGGGATAGGGGTCCATGAGCAGCAGCGAAAGCATCTATTCGATCCTTTCTTTACAACCCGCCAACAACAAGGAGGGACCGGATTGGGATTGAGCATTGCCCATGGGATCGTGGCTAATCATGGGGGCAAGATCGGAGTAGTGGAATCCTCTGATGGAGGGTCCACGTTCATCGTGGAACTGCCGCGAGCCCCGCATTGCTGTGCAGAGGGGAACCATGTCCAAAATACTGATTGTTGATGACGAAGCGGATTATCGTGAACAGTTGGAGATTATTCTCCGCTGGGCGGGGCACGAAATTAAAAGTGCGGCCGGTGGCCGGGAAGCAATCGATGTAGGAGCGCGGTATCGCCCAGACGTGGTGATTGCCGACTGGATGTTACATGATCATATTCATGGTCTGCACGTTGCCGAGGTTTTAAGAATCGTCTGCCCGCGTCTGCAGACCATCCTGATTACCGGGTTTGCTTCCCGTGATCTCGAAAACGAGGCCCATCGCTTGCACATTTATGATTTCATCGAAAAACCATTTGATAAGGAACAAATCCTGCGTGCAGTCGCCGGTGCGACGTCCGCCGCTGTTCGTCGGTCGCAAAGCTCTATCGCAGTATTTGAACTTGACCAAAACCAAAACATCGTCTTTGCTAATCCCAAAGCTCGCAAGTTGTTCGCGCAAACACAAGCGGGTTCTAAGCCTGGATATTTTTCGGATTTATTTGCAAGAGGTGAGGTGCCTAATGTGGACGAAGCAGTTTCTTGGTGGTCACGAGTGTATCCGCAGGCCGACAAGACGCTTACCTGGCGGATGCGCTCCCAATCTCCGCGATCAGAGGGAAGTCGTCTGGTAGTTCTTTTATCTGAAGATGCACCCCAGTATTTGGATCACCAATTGATCGCTATGCTGTTGGGAGTTGAGGAGCCTCGGCTAACCTCTTGGCCTTTTCCTCAACGTGTTCTGATTGTCGATGGAGAAGAGCTTTACCGCCGTTTCGGCGTGGCCACGCTGGAGGCGGCCGGGGCGGGATGTTATGGAGCTAAATCTGTTGACCGCGCCTTACGCCTGTTTAAAGCTGATGAAGGTGTCGGAATTGTGCTTCTGGACGCCGATTCACTGGATGGCAACTCCCATTCCTTCGTACAACAAGTTCGTAGTGTCCGCCCGCAAGTCACAATGATTGGCATCAGCAGCCAGGATTGCTATGCCCGCTTTGCCCAAATGGGGATCAATCTGGTCCTATCCAAGCCTTGGCGGTTGAATGACCTGATCGAGTTGCTTAGTCGGCAAAATTAGGGGAAACTATTCAGTGTATAAGGTGTCAGCGTAGTAGCTTTGTGTCCTCGCCCCGGATCAAAGGTGTCAATAAATTGCTGTTGTTTCCTTGGAGGTTGGCAAGATGACCGAAAGTTCATTGCCGGGTAAGGTGTGGCGAGTTGTGCGAAGCTTGCTTTTGGGACTGCTCTTAACGGGACTCATTATTGTGGCCATGATGTGGTTGCTGGGGACGTTCCGTGAAAAGGTCCCCCAAGTGGTCGAACACCAACCCGCCGGTCGGCCTGTTGGAGAGACTCCACTGGAGGCCGCGAAAATGGTCTCTATTCTCGATACCGAGGCCGCCGTGGGCTCCATTGAGCCGGTCCATCAATCCCAGGTCGCTTCTAAAATCCTGGCCAAGGTAAAAATGGTCAACGTAGTTGCCGGTCAACAGGTCAGCCAGGGCGAAGTGCTGGTCCGCTTGGATGATAAAGACCTGCAGGCCCGGGCAAAACAAGCCAAAGCGGCGGTTCGTAAAGCTCGTTCCGCCCACGAACAAGCCAAGGTCGAGTTTGAACGAGTCGATAAGCTGTTACAACAGAACGCCGCTAACAAAATCGAATGGGAACGGGCCCGCACCGAGGTGCAAACTACCGAGGCCGGACTGGAGGAAGCCAAACAACGCTTGTCCGAGGCGGAAACTATTTTGAGTTACTCCGTTATCCATTCGCCCATGGACGGAGTTGTAGTTGATAAGCAGGTGGATGAGGGCGATACGGTGAAACCAGGCCAGATTTTATTGACCCTTTATGATCCCACCAAGATGCAACTTGTTGCCAATGTTCGCGAATCACTTGCTGAACGACTCAAGGTGGGACAGGGTCTCGAGGTCCAGGTGGAGGCGCTTAAAATCCGTTGCCAAGGCAAAATCAGCGAAATCGTGCCACAGGCCCAGGCCGCCAGCCGAAGTTTTGAAGTTAAGGTTACCGGGCCCTGTCCCCCCG